>JACZKT010000031.1 GCA_014859905.1 Rubrivivax sp. | reverse complement strand
AGCGGTGCAACGCCGCGCAGGGCCCTTGGGTACCCCTGCCCTTCGGGTAAGCCCCCAGAACAGCCGCACTCCGCGTTGCAAATGCTCGCCGGGGCCCCACCCCGGCTGCGCTTTGCGCCTTGATTGCGGCTGTTCTGGGGGCTTACGCGGGTGCATGGGATTGCCTCTCAACCTCTCAGGGCGTCGATGACCTGGTCCCGAAGCAGACCGTGCCCGACGGCGAGGCTCAGCAATTGCACGAGCCGGCCATCAGCCACAGTGTCCTACCACCTGCCCACCGGAACAAGCGCCTCGAACCGCCAGGAACGCTTCAGGAACGGCAAGCGTCGATGCTCGGCTCCAGCAGGCATCAGTGGGCCTGCATGACGTCACCCCGAGCCACGAACCGAACAGGTTCGACGGGGCCGTGCCGAGCAACCACGCGCCGACAGGCGCATGCAACAGGAGTGACCATGAACGTGCGACAAGTGGTGTTCCCCATGCCGGAAGGGCGTCAGGCGACGCTCTCCTTCCCGGAGCCGATGACGCTGGAAGCCGTCGAGACGCTGGAAAGGGCAGTGGCCCAGATGTTTCGTTCCCTGCGGCGTGAGGCCCAGGGGCGGCAGGCCCAGGATACGGGCGCGATCGAGTACGAGTCATGGGCGCTCAGCGCCTGATCCCCCCACCTGGGAGAACGCCATGGCCGAAACCCTGTACCAACGGCTCGGCGGGGCCGAGCGCATTGCCGCGATCATTGACGACGCCCTGGATCGCCATGCCGTCAACCCCGTGCTGGCGCCACGTTTCCGCGACAAGGACCTGCCGCGGTTGAAACAACTCGGCACGCAGTTCTTCTGCGCCGGCATCGGCGGCCCGCAGCAGTACGAGGGGCGCGAGCTGCGCACCGCGCATGCCGGCATGAACATCAACGAGCAGGAACTGCTGGCGACGATGGACGACATCGTCGCGGCCCTCAACGGCCAGGCCGTCGGGGCCACGGAGGTGAGTGAAGTCGTCGCCATCCTGTACTCGCTGAAGGGCGAAGTGCTGCGCGTTTGATGCGATGTGCGGGAAACCCGCCCACTGCGGCTCAGGCCTGCCGCTGCGCCGTGTTGCGCGGGACGACAGCTGATAGGCGTCGAAGTCGCGCTGCTGGCCGGCAAGCCTTGACCCGGCAGCGACACTCGCGGGAACAAACCCTGAGTAGGCCATTTCACAAGTACGGTCACGCAATGAGATCGATGGATTTCGCCGCCAGGCTAGGCGCAGACCCGCCGCCGCACTACTTGTGCTGCAAGGGGATGCAACGACGCATGGCGGCGAAAGACGCGATCTCATGTGACCGTACTTGTGAAATGGCCTACCGAGCTTTGCCGTCCCCGAGTCGATGCGGGAGTACATCGACAACCGGGTGTCCGCGGGCAACTACGGCAATACCAGCGAGTACATCCGCGACCTGGTACGCCGGGATCAGGAAGAGCAGGCCAGGAAGCGACTTCGTGATCTGGTCGAAGCGGGGCTGGCGTCCGGCCCTGGCCGCCGTCGCAACAAGGCAAACGAAGAAGAACTGCTGGCCATCGCTCGCGGCGAAATCGACTGAAGGCGGCGGTTCTGCGTCCGCAGGCGTCGCGCGACCAGCAGGGCGAAGCGCGCTACTGCCGGAACGAAGCCGGGACGCGGGTGGCCGTGAGCTTGGTCAAGGCGACCAATGCCGCGCTTGACCAGATTGAGCTCGGCCCGGGCATCGGCTCGCCGGTGCTCGGAAAGCGACTGGGCAGTCCGGGGCTTCGGACCTGGCAGGTCGCGAAGTTTCCGCTGTTGTGGTTCTGCTTCGAGCGCGGCGACCACCTGGATGTGGTCAGGTTGTTGGGTGAGCGCCAGGACATCGCGGCGATCCTGGGCGCGGAGTTCACCGCGAACTGAAAAGAGCGTGGATTGCTTCTGCGCGATGCGGGCCGCGTATGGCCGGTCTCCGGCCGTCTGTCGGCCTGGATGCCCGGCAGGACCCGACCCTTTGCGGTAGTAGCAGATGGCGGGCAGGGCTCCGGAAACCAGTCACACGACAAACAGGCTCATGGCTCACCCGCCGTATGCCATCAGCGCTGGTCATCACGACCTCAATCAAGCAACCGCGCTCGCCCTGAGTAGACTGAAGATTCGCTTTGAGCATCTTTCATCTTGTCCACTCAGCCGCCGCAGTCCAACCCAGCCGAGCCTGGCCCCGTCAACCGCTACGACCGCCTCGAATGGGCCGGGGCCTTCGGCGATCTCGGCACGCTCATGCCCTTCGTGATCGCCTACGTCAGCGTCATGAAGCTCGACGCGTTTGGCCTGCTGTTCGGATTCGGCGTGTCGATGGCGGTCTGTGGATGGGTCTACAAGACACCCTTCCCGGTGCAGCCGATGAAGGCGGCGGGCGCGGTGGCCACCACGCAGGCGGCCCAGTCTGCAGTCATCACCTCGGGAGCGGTCTACGCAGCCGGACTCGTCACCGGCCTGATCTGGCTGGTTCTCGGCACCACGGGTCTGGCCGAGCGCATCACCCGCTGGATCAGCCGACCGGTCGCCCAGGGCGTGGTGCTCGGTCTGGGCATGGCCTTCATGTGGCAAGGCGCCCGTCTCATGGCCAACGAGTGGCTGCTGGCGGGTGTGGGCCTGCTGGTGGTCGTGCTGCTGGCGAAGAGCCGTCGCGTTCCCGGCATCTTCGTGCTGCTGCTGCTGGGAGTCGCCTGGACCGCCGTGCAGCAACCCGAGT
>JACZKT010000298.1 GCA_014859905.1 Rubrivivax sp. | reverse complement strand
GCCTACACGCGCGACCTGGTGCGCGAGAACCGCCTCGCCAGCGCCGACCTGATCCTGCCCGTGTTCCTGCTCGACGGCCAAGGCCAGGTGCAGGACGTGGCCAGCATGCCGGGTGTGCAGCGGCGCAGCCTCGACGGCCTGTTTGCCGTTGCCGAAGAGTGCGTCGCGCTCGGCGTGCCGGTGATGGCGCTGTTTCCCGTCATCGACCCGGCGCTGAAGACGCCCGATGGCAGCGAGGCCAGCAACCCCGAAGGACTGGTGCCGCGCGCGGTGCGCGAATTGAAGAGACGCTTCCCGCAACTGGGCCTGCTCACCGACGTGGCGCTGGACCCGTACACCAGCCACGGCCAGGACGGCCTGCTCGACGCCAACGGCTACATCCTCAACGACGAGACGGTGGCGGTGCTGACGCAGCAGGCGCTGGTGCAGGCCGAGGCCGGCGTCGACATCGTGGCGCCCAGCGACATGATGGACGGCCGGATCGGCGCGATCCGCAGCGCGCTCGAATCCAGGCGGCTGGTGTACACCCGCATCATGGCCTACAGCGCCAAGTACGCCAGCGCCTTCTACGGCCCTTTCCGCGACGCCGTGGGCAGCGCCGCGAACCTGGGCAAGAGCGACAAGAAGGTCTACCAGATGGACCCCGGCAACAGCGACGAGGCGCTGCGCGAGGTGGCGCTGGACATCGCCGAAGGCGCCGACATGGTGATGGTCAAGCCCGGCATGCCCTACCTGGACATCGTGCGCCGCGTCAAGGACGAATTCCGCGTGCCGACCTTCGCCTACCAGGTCAGCGGCGAATACGCGATGCTCAAGGCCGCGGCCGCCAACGGCTGGCTCGACCACGACGCGGTGATGATGGAGGCGCTGCTGGCCTTCAAGCGCGCCGGTGCCGATGGCGTGTTGACCTACTTTGCGCTGGAGGCGGCACGCCTGCTGCGCACGCGCTGATGCGGGTTTGCCATGGCTGCGGCGGCGGCAGACCATGAACCCCACCCGCCGCCAGCTCTGGGTGCTGGTGCTGCTGACGCTGGTGTGGGGCCTGAACTGGCCGGTCATGAAGCTGGGCGTGAGCGGCACGCCTGCCGCACCCGCGAGCTGGCCGCCGTTGACCTTCCGCGCGCTGTCGATGCTGTTCGGCCTGCCGGTGCTGGCCGCCGCGTTGTGGTGGCTGAGGGTGCCTTTCCGCGTGCCGCGCGCCCTGTGGGGCGAGGTCGTCAAGCTGGCGCTGCCGAACATGATCGTCTGGCACGTCGTGGTCATCCTCGCGCTGCAGTCGCTGAGCTCGGGGCGTTCGGCGATCCTGGCTTACACGATGCCGGTGTTCTCGGCGCTGTGGGGCGTGGCGGTGTTCGGCGACCGGCTCGGCCTGCGTCCGTCTGTCGGCGTGGCGGCGGCTGGGCTGGGCGTGGTGCTGCTGCTGTGGAGCGAATTCTCCAGCCTCAGCGGTGCGCCGCTGGCGGCGCTGGCGATGCTCGGCTCGGCCTGCATCTGGGGCCTGGGCACGCACCTGCTGCGGCGCTCGACGGCGCCGCTGGCGCTGCTGACGCTGGTGTTCTGGATGACGGCGCTGGCCGCCGTCGTGGTGCTGCTGCTGGCCTGGGTCTTCGAGCGCCATGCATGGCGCTGGCCGACGCCTGCGGTGGCCTGGGCGATCGCCTACAACGCGGTGGCCGTGTTCGGCTTCGCGCATGCGGCCTGGTTCTACCTCGCGCGCAGCATGCCGCCGGTGGCGTCGACGATCAGCGTCATGATGATCCCCGTGCTGGGCACCTTCAGCGGCGCCTGGGCGCTGGGCGAGGCACTGCACTGGCAGGACTTCGCAGCCATGGCGCTGATGGTGCTGGCCATCGGCGCCGTGTTGTGGCGGCAGACTACAGCTGGCGCTGACGCGCCAGCGGCGGGTTCTTCGCGAAGTAGCGCCTGATGCCGGTGGCCAGGGCTTCGACCAGTTGCCGGCGGTAGGCCGGGTCGCGCAGCTGGGCCTCCTCCTGCGGGTTGGAGATGAAGGCCGTCTCGACCAGGATGCTGGGGATGTCGGGTGCCTTGAGCACCGCGAAGCCGGCCTGCTCGACATGCCGCTTGTGCAGACGGCCGACGCGGCCGATGCGTGAGAGCACCTCGCTGCCGAGCTTGAGGCTGTCCTTGATCTGCGCCGTGGTGCTCATGTCGAGCATGGCCTGCAGCAGTTGTGCATCCTTCACCTGCGCGACGTTGACGCCGCCCACCTGGTCGGCCGAGTTCTCGCGCGCTGCCATCCAGCGCGCCGCTGTGCTGCTGGCGCCCTGGGTGGACAGCGCGAAGACGCTGGCGCCACGCGCCTCGGGGCGCATGAAGGCGTCGGCGTGGACGCTGACGAAGAGGTCGGCCTGCACGCGGCGCGCCTTGCGCACGCGCTCGTGCAGAGGCACGAAGAAGTCGGCGTCGCGGGTGAGCATGGCGCGCATGTTGGGCAGCGCGTCGATGCGGTCGCGCAATTGCAGCGCGATGGCCAGCACGACGTCCTTCTCGCGCAGGCCGGTGGGGCCGATCGCGCCCGGGTCCTCGCCGCCATGGCCGGGGTCGATGGCGACGATCACGAGGCGGTCGACCTCGCGGCGTTCGGCGGCGGTGGCCGGCGGCGGCGGGGCCGGCGTCGTCAGCGCGACAGCCGGTGGCGGTGCCACTCCGGCTGGCGCCGGCACCGACGTCGTCGGCGCAGGCAGCGGTGGCGTCTTCTCGATGCGCGCGATGAGCTCGCCCAGGGCGTCCTGCACCGCCTGCGCGGCGCGCTCCTCGGCGGCCTCCTTGTCGCGGATGAGGGCCAGCAAGGGGTCGGCTTCCTGCAGCGGGTAGAGGTCGAACACCAGCCGGTGCTGGTAGGCCGCCACCGGCGCCAGCGTGAATTGCTCGGGCCGCACCGCCTGCTTGAGGTCGAACACCAGCCGCACCACCCGCGGCTGGAACTGGCCCACGCGAACGCCGGCGATGTAGGGGTCGTCGGGGCGCACCTTGCCGACCAGCTCGCGCAGCGCGGCCTTGAGCTCCAGGCCGTCGATGTCCACAACCAGCCGGTGCGGCGCCTCGACGAGGAGGTGCGCGGCCGCCAGCGGCACGTCGGACTCGATGGTGACGCGCGTGTAATCCTGGGCCGGCCACACGCGCACGGCCACGATG
>JACZKT010000297.1 GCA_014859905.1 Rubrivivax sp. | reverse complement strand
CGTCATCACGGGCGCCGTCACCCTGGGCTCTCGGAACGACTCGGCCGACTACCGTACCGCCGTGGGCGAGGCGCAGACGGTGATGCTCGACGACGGGACCCGCATGTCGCTCAACACGAACACCCGCCTGCGCGTCGAGTTCAGCGCGAAGCAGCGCACGGTGAGCATAGGTGGCGGCGAGGCCGCGTTCGAGGTCGCCAAGGACGCGCAGCGTCCGTTCGTCGTGCGCGCGGGCGGCAGCGAGGTCGTCGCCCTGGGCACGGTGTTCATTGTGCGCCTGACGCCCTCCGGCCCGAGTGCCGGCGAGTCGCTGGCCGTGACGCTCGTCGAAGGTAAGGTCTCGGTCCGCGCGGCGGCGGGTGCCGGGGCCGGCGAGGTGGCTCCGGAGCGGCCGCTGGTGATGAATCCGGGCGAGCGCGTCCGGCTGGCGAAGGCGGGTGGGCAACAGGCCTTGGCGACCCAGCAACTGGATCGCCCGCGCCTGGAGCAGGTCCTGGCCTGGAAGCGGAGCGAGGCTGTGTTCGACGGGGCCACGCTGGCCGAGGCCGCCGCCGAGATGAATCGCTACAGCCGCATGCCGGTCGTGCTGGTGGGAGACCTGGCCCAGGCCGACTGGCAGGTGAGCGGGCAGTTCCGCACCGGGGACAACGCGGCCTTCGCCAATGCACTGGCGCTGCTGCACGGCCTGGTCGTGCACGAGCGCCAGGGTCGGCTGGAGTTGTCCCGCAGCCCCTAAGGGCAACCCCTAGTTCAGGGTCTCGCGGCCATCTCGTCATCTCGTTGTCAATCACTGGCGACGGAGAGGCACGGGATGCGCAGCACGATATTGATCGGAATCAGGGCAGGCAACAGGTGTCTGCAGGGCTGCGCGTTGGCTGCCTTGATCACTTGTGGAGGGTTCGTTTGCGCGGCCGGTGTGGAAGCTCCTGCGCGCTACGCCATCCACCAGCCCGCGCAGCCGCTGGCCGATTCGCTGCGGGCCGTCGCAAGGCAGACGGGTGCTTCACTGGTCTTCGACCCCAAGGCCGTGGAAGGCCTCACGTCGGGATCGATCTCGGGGCAGTTCTCCGCCGCGGAGGCAGTCGGCAAGCTGCTCCAGGGGACCGGCCTCGCGCTCACCGTCCAGCCCGACGGTTCGATGGTCGTGAGGCCGGCGGCGCCACCGGGTCGCAGCGGGGGCAGCTCCCAGCCCGCACCGTCATCGGCGACGTCGCCACCGGCTTTCGGGCGCACGGAGCAGCCGACGACAGAGCGCGTGGCAATGGTTGCGGTGCAGACCGGCACGGACGCGGGCGTCCACGCCGGCGCCAACCCGGACTCCAAGGGGCCCCAGAAGGTAGAGATCACCGGGTCCAGGCTGCGGCGCATCGATGGCGACGCCGCGCTTCCGGTCAACACCTACAGCCGGGAAGAAATCGAGAAGAGCGGGCAGCCTTCGCTGGGCCGCTTCCTGTCGAGCCTGAACGAGGTGTCGATGGGGCAGGGCGAAGGCTCCTTCAGCACGACCACGCAAGGGCAGGGCAACGTCCAGCTGAGAGGCCTTCCTATCGGTTCGACGCTCGTGCTGATCAATGGTCGCCGCATGCAGGCCGTCGGATCATCGAACGGGAGCTTCTTCAATCTCAACCTGATTCCAGTGGCTGCCGTGGAGCGCGTCGAGATTGTGCCGGTGGGGTCCTCGGCGGTCTACGGCGGCGACGCCCTTGCCGGTGTCGTGAACGTCATTCTGCGCAAGTCGATCGACGGCCAGACCTTCAACGCGCGCCTCACCTCGGGCAAGGGCTTCGGCGACGGAGGCGTGACGCTGGGCGCCGGCGACAGCGGCGAGCGGGGCGCGTGGATGGTAATCGGCTCGTACAGCAAGACCACGCCGCTGAACATGGGCGAGCGCGAGTTCTTCCGCGACACCGACTTCAGGCGCTTCGGGGGCACGGACGTGCGTGTCCGCAATTGCAATCCCGGAACAGTCACCAGCACGACCAGCGCGAACCTGCCCGGGCTGAACTCGACCTTCGCGGCCATTCCGGCGACGGCCCCCGGCCAGGCGCTCACGATCCAGAGCTTCGCGGCGACGGCGGGACAGGCCAACCTGTGTTCGGGCTTTTCGGCCAACGGGGCCAGCGCCCTGGTCCACGGGAGCGAGTCCTTGAGCCTGCACGCCTCCGGTCAGCGCAACTGGGTGGGCAGCCTGGAGACCTTTGGAGAACTGACCTACGTCCAGGACCGCGTGCGTGCGGAAGGGCTGGGGCTGAACTTCAACAACATCGTGGTCCCGGCGACCAATCCGAACAACCCTTTTGGCGTGCCGGTCCGTGTCACGGCGCGGCTGGGCGCCGAGAACGGCAGCGAGGCCTATGTGCGCGACACGGACTTCACCCGCGCGCTCGCCGGGATCCGGGGTGATATCGGGGGTGGCTGGGACTACGAGGGAGCGGCTTCCGTGTCGCGCGACTGGGGGAATCGGACGCTGGTGAACAACACGGTCGCCGCCACGGCGCGGACCGCAGCGCTGGCGACCACGAACGCGGCTGCTTCCCTCAACCCGTTTGCCACAGGGCGTGCAGCATCCGATGACGTGTTGCGAGGCATCTGGTCGGACACCGTCCGCAACACCGTGGGCCGCAAGGACCTCGTCAACGCGTTCGCCCGGGGACCGGTGGTGAAACTGCCGGCCGGCAGCGTCGACGCCATCGTCGGGGCGGAGTCGGCACGCGACCGGTACGAGTCCATCCAGCCTTCCGAGCGCTTCATCAACAGCCGCCGCAGCCAAGCGGCCTATGCGGAGCTGCGCGCGCCGCTGTGGGCCGCGAGGCCCGAAGGCGAGCGCGCCTGGTCGCTGGCCGCCCTGACGCTGGCGGCCCGCCGGGACCGGTACAGCGACTTCGGCTCGGCCAGCACCTACCAGGCCGGGTTGGAACTGCGGCCGGCGCGCTCGCTGCTGCTGCGGGCATCTGCTGCCACGTCGTTCAAGCCGCCGACGCTGGTGCAGACCAGCGTGCAGGAGACGATCTCACTGACGCAGAACCCGGGCCTGACCGATCCTCTCAGGGGCAATGCGCTGATCGTTGACGGCCAGTGGGTGCGCACGACAAACAAGGACCTGAAGCCGGAGCATGGCAAGGCGTATGCGCTGGGAGCGGTCTGGGAAAGCGACTCGGGTACTCGCCTGGCCGCGACGGCCTGGCGGGTGAGGATCGACGAGCTGATCGGCCTGCTGTCGTCGCAGGACGTGATCAACAACGAGACGCTGTTTCCGGGGTGGGTCACGCGCGCGCCTTCGGTCGGCGGCGTGCCGGGGCGCATCACGCGGGTGATCTTCGCGGAGTCGAACTTTGGCTACGTGGACACCGGTGGCGTCGACCTCGAGGCGACGCAGTCGTGGCAGACACGCGCGGGGCGCTGGTCGCTTGGCGCGAGCGCCACCCACACCACCAAGTACCAGGTCGTGATCGTCCCGGGGGCGCCCGTTGAGGACCGGCTGGGGCGCCGCTTCCCGGCCGAGTACTGGTCGCCTGCATGGAAGGGCCGGCTTACGGCCGGATTCGACAGCGGCGCCTGGGGCATCGGCATCACGAGTCGCTACATCGCGGCCTACAAGGACACTGCGCCCAGCGAACGGACGCTCGGCAACGGCTGGGTCCACGACCTGTCGGGCAGGCTGGACCTGAAACGCCTGGGCCTTGAACTGGGACCGGCAAAGGCGGCGAGCTTGTCACTCTCCGTCGTCAACGCGGGGAACAAGCTGCCTGAATACGCGACCGGCTCGCCGTTCTACGACCCCTCGCAGGCGGACTGGCGCGGGCGCTACGCCAGCGTCCGGTTGTCGGTCGACTGGTAGTCCGGTCGTTGCCAGGCGCCGCCCTCATGGCGGCATGAACGAAACGCTGCGCGCTCGGTGCGGCACCGGCCACCGTGCCGGCAAACCAGGACCCCTCCATGCCTGCAGTCAAGCCTGGGCGAAGCGTCGCCATGGCCCTCCATCGCCTCGCATGGTCCTTCTGGGGCTCCGCTGCCTTCGGGGGGGCCTTGGTGGCCGGCTCCCAGGCCAGTGCCGCGGGACCCGGCCCCACGGTGACCGACATCGTGGAGTTCACGCGCATCGTCTATCCGGAGCCCGGCGATGCCGGCGAGCTACAGGCCCAGGTGTCGCCGGACGGCAGGCGTGCGTTCATCGTGACGCGCCGGGCAAACACCCGCACCGATCGCAACCGCTACGAGATCCTGCTGCTCGACCTTCGACCTGAAAGGCTCGCAGCCGCGTCGGCTCCTGCGCCGGTTGCCGTGGCCGCCATCGATCCTGTGTTGGACAACAACTCCGCCTATCCCGCCGTGCAGGACCTGCAGTGGGCCGGGCCCAGGACCATCGTGTTCCGCGCCCGGACGAGCACGCCGGTGTTCCAGGCTTTCAAGGTCGACGTGGTGAAGCGGCGCCTCTCCCAGCTGACCCATTCCCCCACGGACGTGGTCTCGTTCGCAGTCTCGGCCGACCTGCGCCGGGTGGTTTACACAGCCCAGCAGGACAACCCGCCACTGGCGCCAGGCGGGCGGAGCATCGTCGTGGGCAACCAGTCGTTCTGGTCCGTCACTTCTGGGCAACGCGACATGCGTGCGCAGATACGGCGCTACCAGCACTTCGTCGTCGAGAGTGGATCGCGGGCCGCCCCGCGCAAGCTCGGCGAGGTCTTCGCGGATGGTGGCACGGCGAAGCCGCCGGTGAGCATTTCGCCGGACGGGCGCTGGGCCCTGCTGCCGCGGTACGACCGGGCGCGACAACTGGCATGGAGCCGGCAGTACCCGCTCGTGGCAGAGGCCACGACGCAACTCGGGCCCGCGGTCACGGTCGATCCGCTGGGCTACTTCGTGCGCCCGGCCCGGTATGTGCCGCGGCAGTTGGTGGCCCATCGGCTGGCCGATGGTGTGGAGCGGCCCGTCGTGGACGCACCTGACGACTCCATCGGCAAGCCGCGTCCTGACCTGCTGTGGCGGGGAGATGGCCGCTCGGTCGTTGTCGCGGGGATGCACCTCCCGCTCGCAACACCCGACGCGGCTGGACCCGGCAGTGGCTCCCACGTCGTCGAGTACTGGCCCGACTCCGGTCGCTGGAGTGTCATCACCGAACTGCGAGGTCGCTTGGCAGCCCTGCGTTCGCTGCCGATGGCCGGCGATGGGTTCGTTGTGACCGATGCGGGCGGTCGGCGCGTGTTCCGTCGGCTGGCCGATGGCAGTTGGATGGAGTCGCGGCCGCCTGGGCCCGAGGCCGACTCCGCTGGCCGCGGCGCGGTGGTCGCGCGAGACACCTGGACACTCCGAGTGAAGGAAGGCGTTGACCTGCCTCCGGACATCGTCGCGGAAGGCCCGGCCGGGCAGCAGGTGCAGCTGACCCGTCTGAACCCGCGCTTTTCGCCTGCGTGGGGGACGATCCAGCCCTATGCGTGGAAGGACGCAAAGGGCAGGGAGTGGAACGGGGGGTTGCTCGTGCCCGCGCATCATGGCGCGGGCGTGCGGCTCCCGCTGGTGATCCAGACCTACGGCTTCAGGGCGGACCGGTTCTATCTGGATGGCGCCAACATCTCCATCGGCTTCACGAGCGGCTTCCCCGGCCGGGCCTTCCTGCGCGAGAACATCCTCGTGCTGGCGTTCCCGATCAGACCCAGCACGGATGCGCCGCGAACCGAGTCTGGCGGCATCACCGCGTTCATGGACGGCGTGCGTGGTGCGATCGACGCCCTCGTCGCCGAAGGCCTGGTCGACAAGGACCGCATCGGCATCATGGGGTGGAGCATGACAGGCGAGCGCGTGCTCAACCAGGTGACGTTCTCGGACGCGCCGATCCGTGCGGCAACCATCCACGATGGCGACGCCAACACGCTCTTCTCGCTGACCGTGACCTATGGCGCCAGCGACGGAATCCAGGCGCGCAAGGCCACGACCAACGACGGTCTGCCGTTCGGCGACACGCTCGCGACCTGGGTGCGCAACGATCCGGCTCTGCACACCGACTGCGTGAAGGCGGCGGTCCGCATCGAATCCTACGGCACGTCGGTCCTGAACAACTGGGACATCTACGGGCTGTTGCGTCGCCAGTTCAAGGCCGCGGAGATGGTGGTTATCCCGGGAGGTGCACACGGTCTCATGACGCCGAGCGAGCGGATGATCTCGCTGCAGGGCAGCGTCGATTGGTTTGGCTTCTGGCTCAAAGGCGAAGAGAGGTCCGAACCCTTCGTTTGGGCCGAGAGCGACGCTACTCTGAAGGACCAGTACCGGAGATGGCATGAGATGGCCGAGCTCAAGCGTGCCGACGATGCCCGGCCCGCTTGCGCACGAAAGGGCGGCTAGGCGAGGTTGCACCGTTTGCGGTCGCTGCCTTAGTCGCGTGCTCAGCTTCTCGCGAGGCTTCGGGGCCCGCCTGCGCATGCCACATCCTAGAGTAGCGGCCGGCCATGGCGAGCAGATCTGCGTGGCCACCGCATTCAGAGACTTTGCCGTCCTGCAGGACCACGATGAGGTCCGCGTCGCGCGCTGCGGCCAGTCGGTGCGTGATGAAGATCGTTGTGCAGCCGGCGCAGATCCCCCGCAGGTCTTGCAGGAGGGCCGCTTCGGTTGGTCCGTCCAGCATCGACGAGACCTCGTCGAACACGTAGAGCTGCGGCCGCCTGAGGATCGCTCGCGCGATGGCGATGCGCTGCCGCTCGCCGCCGGAGAGTTTGAGGCCGCGCTCGCCGACGTGGGTGTCGAGTCCCGCAGGGGATGAGTCGGCAAGCGCGTGCAGCTGCGCGCGGCGCGCGGCCTCATCGATCTCCTGGCGTGACGCGCCCGACCGGCCCATCGCGATGTTGGCCGCGATGGTGTCGTTGAAGAGCATGGTGTCCTGCGGGACGAATCCGATCCGGTCCCTAAGCGCTTCCAGCGGCAATTGATCGACAGGCAACCCGTCCCAGGAGATCCGGCCTGACCGGACATCGATCAGCCGGAGCAGCAGGCGGGCGACGGACGACTTCCCCGCGCCGCTCGCACCGACGATGGCCACCGTTGCTCCAGCAGGGACTTCCAGGCTGAAGCCCTGGAGCACGGGCCTGTCATCCTGGTAGGCCAGGTGCACGTCCCGGAAGGAGATCCGCGGCGGCCTGTCCGCGGCAGCGGGGCCTTGCCTTGAGCCAAGAATCGGGTCCGCCGTGAGCGCCGGACAGGCGGTTCCCGCGGTGCCCTCCGCAGGCGTGTCGAGCACTTCCAGCAGCGGCCGGGCGAATTCGATCGCCTGCATCGTGTCGCGCACGGTCCCGCCGAGCAGCTCGAGCGGACGGATCATCTGGAGCATGTACACCGTGACCACCACGAAGCCGCCGATCGTGAGGGCGCCGCTCGCCACGGCGCCTCCGCCCACGACGAGCGAGGAGCCGACAGAGGCGGCGAACACGGCAGCAACGGCGAGTCCCATGAGGCTGCGCTGCCGGTGCAAGCCGGACCAGCGCCCGTCAAGCGTCGATGCTGCACCTTCGAAGCGCATGCGAATGGCGCTTGCGGCGTTGAGGCACTTGATGGCCTCGATGTTGAGCAGGCTGTCCGTGAACGTCGCATGCAGTCTGAGGCTCGCCTCGCTGACTGCCCGGCTGCGAGCCCGCATGCCGGTCGCGCCGGTCGCGAACACGAAGGCATAGGCCGCCGCGCTGCCCAGGAAGACCACTGCAAGTGCCGGCTGGCCGAGGTGACCCAGCACGGCCAGCACGGTGATCAGCTCCACGACGATCGTCGTGCACTGCATCAGGCTGTTGAGGACGAGCTGGCCGGCGGCGTTCGCCTGGCTGAGGCCGTTCGTCAGTGCTCCCATCTGGCTTCCGGTATGGAACTGGAGCGGGAGTTCGAGCAGATGCGAGAAGTAGCGCCGGCCAACGCGTGCTTGCAGGCGCTGCTCGGCTCGCCCCGCCAGCAGTAGCCTGAGGTCGGACAGCACGCGGCCCATGCAAAGCGCGAGCAGATAGGCGGCGCCGAGAAGAACGGCTCTGTCGCCGTGCGCCGCCGCCTGCGTGGCTTGGGCCAGCGCCAGGGTGTCGACGAGGCTCTTCAGCGCCAGCGGTGCCAGGCCTGCGAGAAAGCTGCCGGCAACGGCAATGGCCAGAGACCCCGCGAGCCGGGCCCTGGTACTGCTGTCGGCCTCGCTCGCCAGGAGACGAAGGTACCGCTTCAGGATGTCGAGGCGGGCCACTGGTCGGTGCCTTGCGTCAGGACTTCTGGCGCCGGGATGCCGACCATCGTTGCAGCCACGCCTCCACGCCGATGTACATGTGGATCTCGCCGGCGCGGCCGACCGCTCCGGGGCCACCCGAGAGTGCGCGCTCGAGTCGGCTGCGATCGATCAGGCCGCGCCTGACCAGCTCACCGTCCAACAGGACTTGGCGGGCGAAGGCAAGGTTGCGGGCCAGGATGGTGGTGATCTGTTCCTGCAGGCCGCCCTTGGACCGCCTGCTGACGATCTCGGGCGGCAGGTCCTGGGCAAACGCGCGGCGAGCAAGTCCCCTTCCGCGCCCGCCCAGCGTCAGCACGTAGGTGGGGATCCGCAGGACCAGTTCGATGAGCGGCTGCGACAGGAGCGGATTGACGAGTTCCGGAGCGGCGTGCCGCTGATAAGGGTCGTAGTAGCCGCCGAAGTGCGTGACCTGCTGGACCTGCATCAGCTTGCCTATCGGCAGGCGGGATGCGTCGGCATGGACGGGATGAAGGAATCGCCGGGGATGTCTCATCGTCTCCCAGACAGCGTCGGTGGCCAGCGCCCAAGGCCTGGCCGTGTGCAGGGGTGGTGGTCGCCTCCGAAAGCGGTCTCCAATCG
>JACZKT010000030.1 GCA_014859905.1 Rubrivivax sp. | reverse complement strand
GTATTGTTCGCACAGCGCCGCGTTCAGCCCGAGGAAGCCGCGCGGCATCGTATCGCGGCCATAGGCCGCCTCGAGCTCGGCCGCATCCTTGAGCATGCCGCGCACCTCGTCCTGGAACGCCTTCGTCCACAGATGCGGGTTTTCGAGCTTGATCTGGTTGATGACGTCGATGCCGAAATTGAGATGGATCGACTCGTCGCGCAGGATGTACTGGTACTGCTCGGCGGCCCCCGTCATCTTGTTCTGCCGGCCCAGGGCCAGGATCTGCGTGAAGCCGACGTAGAAGAACAGGCCCTCCATCAGGCAGGCGAAGACGATCAGGCTCTTGAGCAGGGTCTGATCGTTCTCCGGCGTGCCGGTGTGGAAATGCGGATCCATGATCACGTCGATGAACGGGATCAGGAACTCGTCCTTGTCGCGGATCGACGAGACCTCGTGGTAGGCGTTGAAGATCTCGCCTTCGTCCAGGCCCAGCGACTCGACGATGTACTGGTAGGCGTGGGTGTGGATCGCCTCTTCGAAGGCCTGGCGCAGCAGGAACTGCCGGCACTCGGGCGCCGTGATGTGGCGGTAGGTGCCGAGCACGATGTTGTTGGCGGCCAGCGAATCGGCGGTGACGAAAAAACCGAGGTTGCGCTTGACGATGCGGCGCTCGTCTTCGGTGAGGCCGTGCGGGTCCTTCCAGGTCGCGATGTCGCGCGACATGTTCACCTCGTTCGGCATCCAGTGGTTGGCACAACTGGAAAGGTACTTCTCCCACGCCCACTTGTATTTGAAGGGCACCAACTGGTTGACGTCGGTCTGGCCGTTGATGATGCGCTTGTCGGCGGCGTTGACACGGCGCTGCGCGGAGATGTCGGTGCGCGCCGCCGGTGCGACCGCAGCGCCAGGCGTGGAAAGTGGCGCGGTGCGCACCTCATGCGCCTGAACCGCTGCCGTACTCGAGGCGGCGGCGAAACTGCTGACAAGGCCGCGAGGCACTTGATTCGATGATCTCCTGACGTCGTCTTCCCAGACCAGCATGTGTGAACTTCCTATGGCGCGAATTATCGGAGTGTTGTGCGTGAACACCAAGCACTAGTTGACATCACGGCGTTCTCGTTGTTGCGGCATCGCATCGAGAAAACCGCGATCGATTCAAGCAGCAATCAGATGCTCACTGACAAGCCTCGCAATCCGGGTTGTCGATCGAGCAGAACTTGACGTCGCTCGCGGGTTCAGTCGCTGCCGCAACGGTGGCTGCTTCGACATTGGAGACCGCATTCAATGCGCCGCGCGCCACGGTCGACTTCTCGGCATAAGTGGCGCTCGTGGTGCGCAGGTAGTAGGTCGTCTTCAGGCCGCGCAGCCACGCCAGCTTGTAGGTCTCGTCGAGCTTGCGGCCCGACGCGCCGGCCATGTAGATGTTGAGCGACTGCGCCTGGTCGATCCACTTCTGGCGCCGTGCGCCGGCTTCCACCAGCCACGACGCGTCGACCTCGAAGGCCGTGCCGTACAGGCGCTTGAGTTCGTCGGGCACGCGGTCGATCGGCCGCAGCGAGCCGTCGAAGTGCTTGAGGTCCATCACCATCACGTCGTCCCACAGGCCGAGCTTCTTGAGGTCGCGCACCAGGTACTCGTTGACCACCGTGAACTCGCCCGAGAGGTTGCTCTTGACCGACAGGTTGCCGAAGCTGGGCTCGATGGAAGCGTCCACGCCGATGATGTTGCTGATGGTGGCGGTGGGGGCGATGGCCACGCAGTTGCTGTTGCGCATGCCGTGCTGCGAAATGCGTCCACGCAAGGCGTCCCAGTCCATGGTGCTCGAACGGTCGACCTCGAGGTAGCCACCGCGCTGTTCATGCAGCAGGTCCAGCGTGTCCTGGGGCAGGATGCCGCGGTCCCACAGCGAACCGCGGTAGCTGCTATAGCGGCCGCGCTCCGCGGCCAGTTCGGTGCTGGCCCAGTAGGCGTGGTAACACACGGCCTCCATCGAGCGGTCGGCAAACGCCACCGCCTCGGTGCTGGCGTAGGGCACGCGCAACTGGTACAGACAGTCCTGGAAGCCCATGATCCCCAGGCCCACGGGCCGGTGGCGCAGGTTGCTGTCGCGCGCCTTCTTCACGGCGTAGTAGTTGATGTCGATGACGTTGTCGAGCATGCGCATCGCCGTGGCCACGGTCTTCTTGAGCTTGGCCTGGTCGATCTCCTGGCCGGGCACGCCGTGCTTCAGGTGCTGCGCCAGGTTGACGCTGCCCAGGTTGCACACCGCGATCTCGCTGTCGCTGGTGTTGAGCGTGATCTCGGTGCACAGGTTCGAGCTGTGCACGACGCCCACGTGCTGCTGCGGGCTGCGCACGTTGCAGGCGTCCTTGAAGGTGATCCAGGGGTGGCCGGTCTCGAACAGCATCGACAGCATCTTGCGCCACAGGTCCAGCGCCCGCATGCGCTTGTAGAGCTTGATCTCGCCGCGATCGACCTTCGCTTCGTAGGCGGTGTAGGCCTCTTCGAAGGCACGGCCGAACTTGTCGTGCAGGTCGGGGCAGGTGCTGGGCGAGAACAGCGTCCACTGGCCCTTGCTCGCATCCTCCGGGTGCGCGGCGCCTTCCATGACGCGGCGCATGAAGAGGTCGGGGATCCAGTTGGCGGTGTTCATGTCGTGCGTGCGCCGGCGGTCGTCGCCGGTGTTCTTGCGCAGCTCCAGGAACTCCTCCAGGTCGAGGTGCCAGCTCTCCAGGTAGGAACACACCGCGCCCTTGCGCTTGCCGCCCTGGTTGACGGCCACCGCGGTGTCGTTGACGACCTTGAGGAAGGGCACCACGCCCTGGCTCTTGCCGTTGGTGCCCTTGATGTAGGAGCCCAGGGCGCGCACGCGGGTCCAGTCGTTGCCCAGGCCGCCGGCGAACTTGGACAGCAGCGCGTTCTCCTTCAGCGCTTCGAAGATGCCGTCCAGGTCGTCGGCCACCGTGGTGAGGTAGCAGCTCGACAGCTGGCTGCGCCGCGTGCCGCTGTTGAACAGTGTGGGCGTGCTGCTCATGAAGTCGAAGGTGGACAGCACGTCGTAGAACTCGATGGCGCGCGCCTCGCGGTCGATCTCGTTCAGCGCCAGGCCCATGGCCACGCGCATGAAGAAGGCTTGCGGCATCTCGATGCGCGCTTCGTCGATGTGCAGGAAGTAGCGGTCGTACAGCGTCTGCAGGCCGAGATAGTCGAACTGCAGATCGCGCCCGGCGTCGAGCGCCGCGCCCAGGCGCGCCAGGTCGAACTGCTGCAGCCTCTCGTCCAGCAGCTCGGCTTGCACGCCCTTCTTGATGAATTGCGCAAAGTACTCGGCGTAGCGCTCGGCCATCTGCGCCTGCGTGACCTCGGCGCCCAGGATCTCGCGGCGGATCGTGTGCAGCAGCAGCCGCGCGGTGGCGCGCGTGTAGGCGGGCTCCTTCTCGAGCAGCGTGCGCGCCGACAGGATGGCGGCCTTGTAGACCTCGTCGATGGGCACACCGTCGTACAGGTTGCGGCGCGTCTCGGCCAGGATGGGTTCGGCCTTGACATCTTCGCCGAGGCCGGCGCAGGCCGACTCGACCAGCGAGCGCAGCGCGCCCATGTCCAGCGGCACGCGCTGGCCACCATCGATGACGTGCAGCTCGGCTGCCTTGGCCGGCACCGGTGTGGCCTGGCGTGCGCGCTCCTGGGCACGGCGCTCACGGTACAGCACGTAGGCGCGCGCGACCTCGTGGTGGCCACTGCGCATGAGGCCGAGTTCGACGTGGTCCTGCACGTCTTCGATGTGGAAGGTGCCGCCGCCCGGGCGCGAACGCAGCAGCGCGCGCACCACCGTCTCGGTGAGCCGGTCGACCGTTTCGCGCACACTGGCCGAGGCCGCGCCCTGGGTGCCGTGCACGGCCAGGAAGGCCTTCATCAGCGCCACCGCGATCTTGTTCGGCGCGAAGCCGACGACCGCGCCATTGCGGCGGATGATCTGGTAGCCGACATAGGCGCCGGCGCCGGCCGGCGGCGCGGCGGTGGCCAGGCCGGTGG
>JACZKT010000296.1 GCA_014859905.1 Rubrivivax sp. | reverse complement strand
GGCCCCCGGCGACTGGAAGGAGTTGGCCCACGCCGCCTGAGAACCCCCGAAGCACCGCCGCCCGCGGTGCTTCGGAACTCCTGCCCCTGATTGAAGTCCTCCCCCCTCGCCCGGCGCAGCCTCACGGTTGCCCGGGCATTTTTTCGTCTGTCAGCAGTGCTGACAGACGTGTGCGGCGAACTCTGGGCTACCGGCTCACTCGATGCGTGTTTCGCTCGCGCAGCAGTGCTGGTTTCCTTCGCCACGTTGCTGGATCGGCGGGCAAGGCACCGAGCCATAAGAGCAGTAGACGCAGCAGTCGCCTGGCTTCGGCTTCAGCACGGTGTGGCACTGCTCGCACTCGTAGAACCATTGACACGCGTCCGTCGGCATGGTCTCCGTCTTCGCGTGACCGCAATTCGGGCAAGTGATGGTCGATTCCAGGATCACCTTGCTCACTTGGCGCTCCCCACGAGCGTGGAGGGGTAGCCGGCATCCCGTGTCGCGCGGGTCAGGGCATCCACATTCGTGCGGGCGTCGTCGAAAGTGACGGTCGCCTCACGCTTTTCCAGGTTGACCTCGGTCTTGGCGACACCAGCCACCTTGCCCAACGCCTTCTTCACCGTGATCGGACAGGCCGCACAGTTCATGTTGGGCACCGACAACGTGACGGTCTTGGGTGCAGACCAGGCGGGACCGGACAGCGCGACGACAGCGGCAAACGCGAGCAATGCTCTCTTCATGGTTTTGTCCTCTCAATAGAACCAGGGGGCGATGAAGGGAAAGGCGAGCGCGATCGCCACGAGCGCGGAGACCAGCCAGAACAGCGCCTTGTAGGTCGTCTTCACCTGCGGCAACGCACAGGCTTCGCCCGGTTGACACGTCGCCGCAGGGCGCCAGATACGGCGCCACGCGAAGAACAGGGCTACCAGAGCCGCGCCGATGAAGGCCGGCCGAAACGGTTCGAGCACCGTCAGGTTGGCGATCCACGCGCCGGAGAACCCGAGCGTGATCAGTACCAGCGGCCCGAGGCAACAGGTGGAAGCAAGGATCGCGGCCAGCCCGCCGGCGAACAGGGCACCACGGCCCTGCGTGGGTTCGGCCATCGCATACTCCTTTCGACCAATCTGATCCGGGGTGTAACCTTACTTCCGTACATAAGTACGGAGTCAAGACCATGCACGACAAGACCGGCGCCACCATCGGCGCCCTGGCGGAAGCCGCCGGGGTCAACGTCGAGACGATCCGCTTCTACCAGCGCAAGGGCCTGATGCCGGAGCCCGAGAAGCCCTACGGCAGCATCCGCCGGTACGGCGCGGCCGAGCTTGCACGGGTGCGGTTCATCAAGTCCGCGCAGCGGCTCGGGTTCAGCCTGGAGGAAATCGGCGAGTTGCTGAAACTTGAGGACGGCGCACGCTGCAGCGAAGCTCGACAACTGGCCGAACAGAAGCTCGTGGACGTGCGCCAGAAGCTCGGCGACCTGCAGCGCATCGAGTCGGTGTTGGCGGAACTGGTCGCGCGATGTTCGGCCGTTCGCGGCCGAGTCAACTGTCCACTGATCGCGTCGCTGCAGGAGGCCACGTGATGGACCTGCTCAGGGTCGCGGGTCTGTTCGCCGTGACCGCGGTGGCCGAGATTGTCGGCTGCTATTTGCCGTGGCTGGTCCTCAAGCAGGGCAGAAGTGTCTGGCTTCTGATTCCCGCCGCGGCGTCCCTGGCCCTGTTCGCATGGCTGCTCACGTTGCACCCGAGCGCCGCTGGGCGTACCTACGCCGCATACGGTGGCATGTACATCGCGGTCGCGTTGGTGTGGCTCTGGCTTGTCGATGGCGTCACGCTGACGCGTTGGGATCTCACGGGCGCGAGCATTGCACTGATCGGCATGGCTGTCATCGCGCTCCAGCCGGAAGTGCGTTGACCGAGAGCGGCAACACGTCTCGCGGAGAGGCGCGATACGAAGTCGTCTGGACCCTTGGTCGAGAATCTCATCGGCCGAGATAGACCGCCGTGATCTGCTCGCGCTCGTGCCCCAGCTCCTCGCTGATCGTGAGCCTCGCTTCGCGGTCGGCCTCGCGCTGCGAGGACGTGAGGTCTCTCGACCTTGGCCCGCCGGCCGCCGGCGCCGGCCATCCGGTCAACTCGCGGTAGCGGGTCTGCGCGTACTGGTGGCGGTGGCCGTGGATGCGGTGCGCGCCGGCCGCCGCGCACTGATACTCGAAGCGGCGCAACTGCTCGACATAGCTTCGCTCGGCCGGGATGAGGCTGCCCCTGCCGGCCAGTGCCTTGGCCTCGTCGAGGACCTGGCGCTGCTCCGCGTTGCGGATCGGGATCTCGCGCGGCCGCCCACCCTTGGTCC
>JACZKT010000295.1 GCA_014859905.1 Rubrivivax sp. | reverse complement strand
GATGCCGCGCGGCCCGGCCGTTTCGTGCCGCTGCAGCGCGTGGCGCTGGCCTTGCGCTCGTGGCACTGCGTCGTGGCCGACTTCGACGGCAACGGCGCGCCCGACCTCGCGACCACCGGCAGCGGCTACGCCGGGGATCTGTTCGACGACATCGTCGAGGTCATGCTCGGCGACCCGGCGCAGCCCGGTCGGCTCGGGGCGCCGGTGCCGACGGTGACCGACGACACCGCCAGCGGGCTGTTCCTGGCTGCCGGTGACGTGGACAACGACGGTCGGCCCGATGTCGTGATGCCCTTCCAGGGCGGCGTGCTCATCCTGCGCCAGGATCCGGCGCGGCCCGGCGCGCTGCTGCGCGGGACCGCGCTGCCCTGAGCCGCTACGCGCGCGGCGAGGCGTCCGGCGCTACTGGAACGCCACCTCCGCGAAGCTCCTCAGCTTGCGGCTGTGCAGGCTGCCCGGCCGTTCCTGCCGCAGCAGCTCAACGGCACGCATGCCGATGCGCAGGTGCTGGTCGACCCGTGCGCGGTAGAAGGTGTTGGCCATGCCCGGCAGCTTGATCTCGCCGTGCAGCGGCTTGTCGCTGACGCACAGCAAGGTGCCGTAGGGCACGCGGAAGCGGAAGCCGTTGGCGGCGATGGTCGCACTCTCCATGTCCAGCGCCACGGCGCGGCTCTGGCTGAAGCGGCGCTCGGGCGTGCTGGTCGCGCGCGCCGGCAACAGTTCCCAGTTGCGGTTGTCGGTGCTGGCCACGGTGCCGGTGCGCAGGATGCGCTTCAGTTCGTAGCCCTTGAGCTGGGTGATGTCGGCCACGGCGGTCTCCAGCGCCACCTGCACCTCGGCGAGCGCGGGAATAGGCACCCACAGCGGCAGGTCCTCGTCGAGCACGTGGTCCTCGCGCATGTAGGCGTGGGCCAGCACGTAGTCGCCGAGCTGCTGGCTGTTGCGCAGCCCGGCACAGTGGCCCAGCATCAGCCAGGCATGCGGGCGCAGCACGGCGATGTGGTCGGTGATGGTCTTGGCATTCGCCGGGCCGATGCCGATGTTGACCATGGTGATGCCGCTGGAGTCGGGCCGCACCAGGTGGTAGCCCGGCATCTGCGGCAAGCGCGGCGGCGCGCTGCCGAGCTCGTCACCGGGCCGGGGTGCCGTGCCGGCACGGCGCGTGACGACGTTGCCGGGCTCGACGAAACAGTCGTAGGCCGCCGCCGGGTCGGCCATCAGGTCATGGCCGAGCTTGATGAACTCGTCGATGTAGAACTGGTAGTTCGTGAAGAGAACGAAATTCTGGAAGTGCTCCGGCAGCGTGCCCGTGTAGTGGCGCAGCCGGTGCAGCGAGTAGTCGACGCGCGGCGCCGTGAACAGCGCCAGCGGCTGCGGCTCGCCGGGCCGCGGGTCGTGCGTGCCGTTGGCGATGCCGTCGTCCATGGCCGCCAGGTCGGGCAGGTCGAACAGGTCGCGCATGCGCAGCCGCCGCTCGGGCGGCAGTGAGCCTTCGAGGTGGTCGTTCTCGGCCAGCGAGAAGTGCACCGGGATCGGCTGCGTGCTGGTGCCCACCTCGATCGGTACGCCGTGGTTGCGCAGCAGCAGGCGGAACTGCTCCAGATAGTAGTTGCCGAACAGCTCGGGCCGCGTCAGCGTGGTCTCGAAGGTGCCGGGGCCGGCGACGAAACCGTAGCTCAGGCGCGAGTCGGCGCGCACCACGGTGTCGGTGCGCACGCGCACGAAGGGGTAGCAGGCGCGCACCGGCTGGCCGTCGTCCTCGCCGGCCACGAAGCGCTGCAGCGCGCCACGCAGGTGTTCGATGCTGCTGCGGTAGATCGTCTGCGCCAGCGCCAGCGCATCTTCGGCCTTGTCGAAACGCGCGGGGGCGATGTAGGTGGGGGTGTGCATCGCCGTATTGTCGGCGAGGGTGCTCGTCCCCGCGCCGGCCGCGCAGCCGGCGGCCGGGACGTCCGTTCAGGCGCTGGCCAAGCTCAGCTGCTGCACTTGCGGTGGCGTCAGCACCAGCGCCGCGGCGCCGGCCAGTTCCTGCCATTGCGCCACCGAGGTGGCACTGACGATGGGTGCCGTGATGCCCGGCTGGGCGATCTGCCAAGCCAGCGCCACCTGGGCCGGCGTGGCACCCTGGGCCGCGGCGACGTCGTCCAGCGCGGCCAGGATGCGCAGTCCGCGTTCGTTCAGGTAGCCCCTGACGCCAGCGCCGCGCGGGCTCTGGGCGAGGTCGGCTTCGCTGCGGTACTTGCCGCTGAGGAAACCGCGCGCGAGACCGTAGAAATTGATCACCCCGATCTCCTGTGCCACGCACAGCGGCTGCAGTTCGGCTTCGAAGGGTGCGCGGTCGGCCAGGTTGAACAGCGGCTGCAAGGTCTCGTAGCGCGGCAGGCCCAGGCGCTCGCTGGTGGCCAGCGCCTCGGCCAGGCGTGGCGCGCTGACGTTGGACGCGCCGATGGCGCGCACCTTGCCTTCGCGGATCAGCTCGGCGTAGGTGGCCAGCGTCTCCTCCAGCGGCGTGGCCGCATCGTCGTCGTGGCTCTGGTAGAGGTCGATGTGGTCGGTCTGCAGCCGGCGCAGCGAGTCTTCCACTGCCTGCCGGATCCAGCGCCGGCTCAGCCCCGTGCGGCCCGAGCCTTCATCGCCCATCGGCTTGCCGACCTTGGTGGCGATGAGCACGCGGTGGCGCTTGCCGGTGGCCGCCAGCCATCGGCCGATGATCGACTCGCTCTCGCCGCCGCCGTGGCCCGGCACCCAGCGTGAGTACACATCGGCGGTGTCGATCAGGTTGAACCCACTGTCGACGAAGGCGTCGAGCAGGCGCAACGAGGTGGCCTCGTCGGCCGTCCAGCCGAAGACGTTGCCGCCGAAGGCCAGCGGTGCGGTGGCCAGGCCGCTGCGGCCGAGGGGTCTGAATTGCATGGGTGCGTCCCAGTCACTGGATGGATGCCTGCGTGGCGTTCAGACCCTCACCCCGGCCCTCTCCCCGCTGGGGAGAGGGAGCAAGAGCCTGGGCTGCAGCGTCAGAGTATGTAGCGCGAGAGGTCTTCGTTCTTCGCCAGTTCGGCCAGCCGGTCGTCCACCGCCGCCGCGTCCAGCACCACGGTCTGGCCGCTGCGGTTGGGGGCGTCGAAGCTGACCTCGTCGAGCAGCCTTTCCATCACCGTGGCCAGGCGGCGGGCGCCGATGTTCTCGGTGCGCTCGTTGACCTCGTAGGCGATCTGCGCCAGCCGGCGCACGGCCTCGGGCGTGATCTGCAGCGCCACCCCTTCGGTGGCCAGCAGCGCGGTGTACTGCTTGACCAGGCTGGCCTGCGTGCTGGTGAGGATGGCCTCGAAGTCGTCCACCGACAGCGAGCCGAGTTCGACCCGGATCGGGAAGCGGCCCTGCAGCTCGGGAATCAGGTCGCTGGGTTTGGCAAGGTGGAAGGCGCCACTGGCGATGAACAGCATGTGGTCGGTCTTGACCATGCCGTACTTGGTGTTGACGGTGGTGCCTTCGACCAGCGGCAGCAGGTCGCGCTGCACGCCCTGGCGGCTGACCTCGGCGCCGCCGTGCTCCTGGCGCGAGGCAACCTTGTCGATCTCGTCGATGAAGACGATGCCGTTGCCCTCGGCATTCGCCAGCGCCGCGGCGCGGATCTCGTCCTCGTTGACGAGCTTGCCGGCTTCCTCGTCGATCAGCAGTTGCAGCGCCTGGCCGATCTTGAGCTTGCGCGTCTTGCGCCGGGCCTGGCCCATCTGGCTGAACAGGCCCTTCAACTGCTCGGCCATCTCTTCCATGCCCTGCGGGCCCAGGATTTCCAGCGACGGCTTGGCCTCGGCCAGCTCGACCTCGACTTCCTTGTCGTCCAGACTGCCTTCGCGCAGCCGCTTGCGCATGACCTGGCGCGCGGTGTTGTCGGCCGGCGGGGTGTCGCTGGCAAAACCGGGTGCGCTGCGCGCATCACGGGCCGGCGGCACCAGCAGGTCGAGCACGCGCTCCTCGGCGGCGTCCTCGGCCGCCGCGCGCTTGAAGCGCATCTGGCGTTCGCGTTCCTCCTTCACGGCCACGTCGAGCAGGTCGCGGATGATGGTGTCGACGTCCTTGCCGACGTAGCCGACCTCGGTGAACTTGGTCGCCTCGACCTTGATGAAGGGCGCGTCGGCCAACCGCGCCAGGCGGCGCGCGATCTCGGTCTTGCCGACGCCGGTGGGGCCGATCATGAGGATGTTCTTGGGCGTGATCTCCGAGCGAAGTTTTTCATCGACCTGCTGACGCCGCCAGCGGTTGCGCAGCGCGATCGCCACCGCACGCTTGGCGTTGTGCTGGCCGACGATGTGGCGGTCGAGTTCGGAGACGATCTCCTGCGGCGTCATGCTCATTCGAGGCTCTCGACCGTATGTTGCTGGTTGGTGTAGATGCAGATGTCGCCGGCGATCTCCAGCGAGCGCTTGACCATCTGCGCCGGCGTCATCTGGGTGTGTTCGAGCAGCGCGCGTGCCGCGGCCTGCGCAAAGGCGCCGCCGGAGCCGATGGCGACGATGCCGTATTCGGGCTCGAGCACGTCACCGTTGCCGGTGATGATGAGCGAGCACTCGCGGTCGGCCACCGCGAGCATGGCTTCCAGCCGACGCAGCACGCGGTCGGTGCGCCAGTCCTTGGTCAGCTCGATGGCGGCACGCTGCAGGTGGCCCTGGTGCTTCTCGAGCTTGGCCTCGAAACGCTCGAAGAGGGTGAAGGCGTCGGCCGTGGCGCCGGCAAAGCCGGCCAGGACCTGGTCGCGGTGCAGCTTGCGCACCTTGCGCGCGCTGGCCTTGACGACGATGTTGCCCAGTGTCACCTGGCCGTCGCCGCCCAGCGCAACCAGGGGCCCGCGGCGCACGCTGACGATGGTCGTACCGTGGTAGCTTTCCATGGAGGTCTCATTTTGTGGCGGGGTGCCGTAATGCAAGCCACAGTGCCCGAGGTCGCGAAGATTCCGTCGCGAGCGGTTCGAGTGTGGGTCGAGCAGCGCAGCCGTACACCCGTACGGCGAGCAGCGCAGGCCCGCAATCGGACCGCGCAGCAGGAAGACTCGCGGCCTCAGACCTTGCGCACCTGCACCTTGGCGTGTTCGTTGATGCCCATGGCGCCGAAGAAGAGCGCCACCAGGCGGTGCGTGTCGATGAACTGCACGCTGCGGCTTTCGTTGCGGCGCGACAGCACCCAGTTCAGCAGGTCGCCGGCCGCGATGAAATCGACGCGGATCAGCCGCGCGCACGACACCGTGACCACCGGAGCTGCACCCAGTTGACTGTGTAGCTTGGCCAGCGTGGCACCGATGTCGCCCACCAGTTGGCCGGACAGTTCCACATGCGCCACCTCGACTGTGCCGCCCGCGTCGTCGCTCAGTCCCGACTCCATGAAGCTGGTCGAGACTTCGCTGATCATCGACATCGGCGGCGTGCGCGTGGACAGGCCGGAATGGCTGATGTGCACCTTGCAGCGCGCGGCTTCCCACGACGGCGGCGACACTTCGTAGGTGACGCAGTAATCGATGGCGGCTTCGTCGAACTGGTCGGCGCGGTTGGCCAGGCGCAGCGCGTCCAGCCGCGTCAACCAGAACACCGGATCGGCGTCGCGCACGCCGGTGGGCGCGGCTTCCTGCAGCACGTTGAACAGGCGGTCGCCGGCGAGCCAGCGTATCTCCAGCGCCTGCCCGGCCCACAGGCGGAACAGCATCGACAGCTGCATCGCCGCCTCGGCGTCGATGCGCCGCAGGTGGCTCCAGTCGATGATCCAGGGCAGGGGCATCTGCAAGGTCTGCGAGCGCAGCCGGGCCACGGCGTCGACGTCGAGATGCTCGGGACAGATCCAGCCCGTGTCGCCGAGGCCGCTGGTCGAGGCGGCATGGGTCGCCAGCGGCTCGTCGGCCAGGGCATCGGCCACCAGCCTGGGCAGTGAATACCACTGCGGCGCCGACGAGCCGAACTGCTGTGCGTACTCCAGCGCCAGGCTCTCGAAACGCTGCTGCTGCCCGGTGGCGC
>JACZKT010000294.1 GCA_014859905.1 Rubrivivax sp. | reverse complement strand
GGCCTCATCTACGGCGGCGCGCAGAAGAACATCGGCCCGGCCGGGCTGACGATCGTCATCGTGCGCGAAGACCTGCTCGGCCAGGCGCTGCCGGCCACGCCGTCGGCCTTCGACTACAAGACCGTGGCCGACAACGACAGCATGTACAACACGCCGCCCACCTATGCGATCTACATCGCCGGCCTGGTGTTCAAGTGGCTGCAGGCGCAGGGCGGGCTGGCGGCGATGGAAGTCAAGAACCGCGCCAAGGCGGCGCTGCTGTACGACTACCTCGACACCACTGGCTTCTACCGCGCGCCGGTGGCACGCGACTGCCGCAGCCTGATGAACGTGCCCTTCAAGCTCAAGGACGAGGCGCTGGACGGCGCCTTCCTGAAGGGCGCCGAGGCGCGCGGCATGGTGCAGCTCAAGGGCCACCGCTCGGTGGGCGGCATGCGGGCGTCGATCTACAACGCGATGCCGGTGCAAGGCGTGATGGCGCTGGTGGCCTACATGAAGGAATTCGAGGCGCAACATGGCTGACAGACTGCCGGTGCTGGTGCTCAACCAGATCTCGGCCAGCGGCCTGTCGCGGCTGCCGGCCGAGCACTACCGCGTCGGCAAGGACGTTGCCGACCCGGCCGCCATCCTGGTGCGCAGCGCCGACCTGCACACCATGGAGATCCCGGCCAGCGTGCGCGCCATCGGCCGCGCCGGCGCCGGCACCAACAACATCCCGGTGGCAGCCATGACCCAGCGCGGCGTGCCGGTCTTCAACGCCCCCGGCGCCAACGCCAACGCGGTGAAGGAAATGGTGCTTGCCGGCATGCTGATCGCGGCGCGGCAGATTGCGCCGGCGCTGCGCTTCGTGGCCGCACTCGACCCGGCGGCACCTGACCTCGACGATCAGGTCGAGAGCGGCAAGAAGGCCTTTGCCGGCTACGAGTTGCAGGGCCAGACGCTGGGCATCGTCGGCCTGGGCCGCATCGGCTGCCTGGTGGCCGATGCCGCCATCAAGCTGGGCATGAACGTGCTCGGTTTCGACCCCGACATCACCGTCGACGCCGCCTGGAGCCTGCCCGCGCAGGTCAAGCGCGCGGCCAGCGTCAACGAGGTGCTGCGAAGCGCGCAGTTCGTGACCCTGCATGTGCCGCTGCTGGAGGCCACGCGCCGCCTCATCAACCAGACCAACATCGGCCTCATGCGCCCCGGCGCGGTGCTGCTGAACTTCAGCCGCGACGGCGTGGCCAGCAACGCCGCGGTGCTGGAGGCGCTGGCGGCCGAGCGGCTGGCGGCCTACGTCTGCGACTTCCCCGGCGCCGAGCTGCACGGCCACCCGCGCGTGGTGGCGCTGCCGCACCTGGGCGCCAGCACGCGCGAGGCCGAGGAGAACTGCGCCGTGATGGTGGTGGACCAGCTGCGCGACTACCTCGAGCATGGCCAGATCGCCCACGCGGTGAATTTCCCGAGCGTGAACATGGCGCGCGAATCGGCCTACCGGGTGGCGATCGCCAACGCCAACGTGCCCAACATGCTGGGCCAGATCTCGACCACGATGGCGCACGCCGGGCTGAACATCCACAACATGGTCAACAAGTCGCGCGGCGAGATGGCCTATACGCTGGTCGATGTCGAAAGCGCGGTGGCGAGCGGCGTGCTGCAGGCGCTGGGCGCCATCGACGGCGTGCTCGCCGTGCGTTACCTGCCCGACCTGCGGTGACGCCGCCGGCCGGTCCGCCGCTGCTGGCGCTGGACGGCGGCGGCCGCGCCACCATCACGCTGCAGCGTCCGCACCATCTCAACCGGCTGCACCGCGAGGACCTGCTGGCCTTGCGCGGCCACTTGCAGCGTGTCGCAGCGCAACCCGGCGTGCGCGTGCTCGTGCTCACCGGCAGCGGGCGCGCCTTCTGCGCCGGCTTCCATCTCGGCGAACTCGAGGAATCCGAGTCTTCGGCGAGCGACGACCCGCAGCTCTTCGAGCACACCGTCGATGCGCTGGAAGCGCTGCCGGTGCCGACCATCGCGCGGCTCAACGGCGGCGTCTTCGGCGGCGCCACCGACCTGGCGCTGGCCTGCGACTTCCGCATCGGCGTCGAAGACATGCAGCTGCGCATGCCGGCGGCGCGGCTGGGGCTGCACTACTACCCGAGCGGGCTGCGACGCTACGTGTCGCGCCTGGGGCTGGCAGCGGCCAAGCGCCTGTTCCTGCTCGCCGAGACGGTGTCTGCCGACGAACTGCTGCGCATCGGCTACCTGGACGCGCTGGTGCCGGCCGAGCGGCTGGATGCCGAGGTGGCGGAACAGAAAGACGCCATCGCGGGCCTCTGCACAAAGATCGGCTACCGGCTGTGCGAGCTCGGCCAGGACGAGGCCGTCGCGCTCCCGGATGACGCACAGCTCGATGCCCTCATTTCAGCCGTGCGAGATGCTCAGGACAAGATCAAGGAACTCCGTGCCGAGACGGACGACAACGAGCCCGAGCTTGAGGC
>JACZKT010000029.1 GCA_014859905.1 Rubrivivax sp. | reverse complement strand
GGCTGGGGCTGGCACCGGGTGCGGCCTTTGGCCCCGAGGGCGAGGGCTGGCTGCGCTGGTGCTTCGCCTCGCGCGACCCGGCGCGGCTGGACCAGGGGCTGCAGCGGCTGGCCGCCGCGATGCGACTATAATGAGCGGTTCCCTTTGCGGGGAAAGCACGGCGTCGGTTGGTTTCACTGGCGGCCGCAAGTCAACCCGGAAACCGTGGCCAGGCGCTCTTTCGCGCTGGCGCGGCGGTTTCCAAGAACAACCCAAGGAAATCGCATGACCATGGCCACCACTGCCAAGGCCGAGATCGTCCAGGCCCACGCCCGTGGCGCTGCCGATACCGGCTCGCCCGAGGTGCAGGTTGCGCTGCTCACCGCACGCATCAACGAACTCACGCCGCACTTCAAGCTGCACCTCAAGGACCACCATGGCCGTCGCGGCCTGGTGCGCATGGTCAACCAGCGCAAGCGCCTGCTGTCCTACCTCAAGGAAAAGGACGCCCAGCGCTACACGGCGCTGATCGCCAAGCTCGGTCTGCGCAAGTAGAGCCCTCGGCGGGGCCGCCTTCCTGCGGCCCCGGCAAATTCATTCACCCGGGCCGCATTGCTGTGTCATTCCACCGAAGCCTCTTCTATGGGCCTCCATGGAATGGCATTGCGCTGCCCTCTGTCAAGGAGACCTCCGCATGAGCATGTTCAACAAGATCACCAAGACCTTCCAGTGGGGCCCGCACCAGGTCACGCTGGAAACCGGCGAGATCGCCCGCCAGGCCAGCGGCGCCGTCATCGTCAACATCGACGACACCGTGGTGCTGGCCACCGTGGTGGCCCGAACCGACTCCAAGCCAGGACAGGACTTCCTGCCGCTGACGGTGGACTACACTGAAAAGAGCTACGCCGCCGGCAGGATCCCCGGCAGCTTCTTCAAGCGTGAAGGCCGGCCGAGCGAGGCCGAGACCCTGATCTGCCGCCTCATCGACCGCCCGATCCGCCCGCTGTTCCCCGAGGGCTTCTACAACGAAGTCCAGGTCATCATCCATGTGCTGAGCCTGAACCCCGAGGTGCCTGCCGACATCGCCGCCATGATCGGCACCAGCGCCGCGCTGGCCATCAGCGGCATCCCCTTCAACGGCCCCATCGGCGCCGCGCGCGTGGGCTACATCAACGGCGAATACGTGCTCAACCCGGGCAAGACGCAGCTCGCCGAGAGCACTCTCGACCTCGTCGTCGCCGGCACCGAAGCTGCCGTGCTGATGGTGGAATCCGATGCCGACCAGCTCACCGAAGAGGTGATGCTGGGCGCCGTGGTCTTCGGCCACGAGCAGGGCAACATCGCCGTTGCCGCCATCAACGAGCTGGTGCGCGAGGCCGGCAAGCCGGAATGGAACTGGCAGGGTCCGGCCAAGGACGAGGCCTTCATCGCCAAGGTCACGGCGCTGGCCGAGGAGCCGCTGCGCGCCGCCTACCAGATCCGCAGCAAGCAGGCGCGCACGCAGGCCTGCCGCGATGCCTACGCCGGCGTGATGGAAGCACTCAAGGCTGAAGGCGTGGCCTTCGACAGCGTGAAGGTCGAGTCGCTGCTGTTCGACATCGAATCGCGTCTGGTGCGTGGCCAGATCCTGGCCGGCGAGCCGCGTATCGACGGTCGCGACACCCGCACCGTGCGCCCGATCGAGATCCGCTCCGGCGTGCTGCCGCGCACCCACGGTTCGGCGCTGTTCACGCGCGGCGAAACGCAGGCGCTGGTGGTGGCCACGCTGGGCACCGAACGCGACGCACAGCGCATCGACGCGCTGTCGGGTGACTACACCGACAACTTCATGCTGCACTACAACATGCCGCCGTTCGCCACCGGCGAAGCGGGCCGCTTCGGCACGCCCAAGCGGCGCGAGATCGGCCACGGCCGGCTCGCCAAGCGCGCCCTGCTGGCCGTGCTGCCGAAGAAGGAAGACTTCCCGTACACGATGCGCATCGTGTCCGAGGTCACCGAAAGCAACGGCTCGTCTTCGATGGCCAGCGTCTGCGGCGGCTGCCTGAGCCTGCTCGACGCCGGCGTGCCGCTGAAGGCGCACGTGGCCGGCATCGCGATGGGCCTGATCAAGGAAGGCAACCGCTTCGCGGTGCTGACCGACATCCTGGGCGACGAGGATCACCTCGGCGACATGGACTTCAAGGTCGCCGGCACCCACGGCGGCATCACGGCGCTGCAGATGGACATCAAGATCCAGGGCATCACCAAGGAGATCATGCAGGTGGCACTGGCGCAGGCCAAGGAAGCGCGCCTGCACATCCTGGGCAAGATGGTCGAGGCCGTGGGCGGTGCCAAGGAAGAGGTGAGCCCCTTTGCCCCACGCCTGTACACGATGAAAGTCAACACGGAAAAGATCCGCGACGTCATCGGCAAGGGCGGCGCCACCATCCGCGCGCTGACCGAGGAAACCGGCTGCACGATCGACATCGCCGAAGACGGCACCATCACGGTGGCCTCCACCGACGCCGACCGCGCCGCCTTCGCGCTCAAGCGCATCGCCGAGATCACGGCCGAAGCCGAGGTCGGCAAGGTCTACGAAGGCGCGATCACCAAGATCCTGGACTTCGGTGCGCTGGTCAACATCCTGCCCGGCAAGGACGGGCTGCTGCACATCAGCCAGATCGCGCACCACCGCGTCGAGAACGTCAGCGACCTGCTCAAGGAAGGCCAGATCGTCAAGGTCAAGGTGCTGGAGACCGATGAAA
>JACZKT010000293.1 GCA_014859905.1 Rubrivivax sp. | reverse complement strand
AGCGAGGTCATCGCCGGGCGCGCCGTGGCGGCCGGCTTCCAGGGCGTGGACCTCGGCGCCACGCTGCGCTTCGGCGGCCGCGACTGGGTGGTGGTGGGCCTGTTCGACGCAGACAGGAGCGGCTTCGACTCGGAGATCTGGGCCGACGCCGAACAGCTGATGGCCGCCTTCCGGCGCCAGAGCTACAGCTCGGTGATCGTCAGGCTGGCCGATGCGCAGCACTTCGAGCGCCTGCGTGAGCTGATCGACGGCGATCCCCGGCTGGCGCTGGAGGCCAAACGCGAGGAGCGCTTCTACGCCGAGCAAAGCGAGGCGCTGGCCAACTTCATCCACATCCTCGGCACCTCGCTGGCGGTGATCTTTTCCATCGGCGCCGTGGTCGGCGCCACGATCACGATGTTCGGCGCCGTGGCCTCGCGCGTGGGCGAGATCGGCACGCTGCGCGCGCTGGGATTTCGCCGCACTGCGGTGCTGGCGGCGTTCCTGGGCGAATCGCTGTTGCTGTCGCTGCTGGGCGGCGTGGTCGGGCTGGCGGCGGCCACCTTCATGCAGGCGGTCGACGTGTCGACGACCAACTTCGCCACCTTTGCCGAGCTGGCGTTCCAGTTCCGCATGACCCCGGCGATCGCCGTACAGTCGCTGCTGTTCGCACTCGGCATGGGCCTGGTCGGTGGCTTCGTGCCGGCCTGGCGTGCGGCGCGGCTGCAGATCGTGGACTGCCTGCGTGCGGCCTGAGAGCCGACGGTTCGCGTTTGTGCCCATACACCACCTGCCGCCGTTCAGCCTAGCATCGCCGGGATACGTTCGGGCCGTTTCAATACAAGGAGCACAGACATGCGCAGGCACTTCAACCCCCTCGTCACCGCCACACTCGGCGCGCTGCTGTTGTGCGCCGCCGGCGCCCAGGCCCAGCAGGTCAGGCTGATGACCGGGCCGCAAGGCGGCTCGTGGTATCCGCTGGGCGGCGCCATCGCCAACATCGCCGACAAGGCGGGTGTCAAGGTGCAGGTGCTGCCGGGCGCCGGCATCGCCAACGTCAAGGCGGTGGAAGGCGGCAAGGCCGACCTCGGCTTCGGCAATTCCATCTCCACGGTGGACGGCGTGGCCGGGCGCGCGCCTTTCGATACGCCGTCCAAGAACGTCTGCAACGTGGCTTCGTTGTACCCGCAGTACTTCCAGGTGGTGGCCAACGCCGACGCCGGCATCAAGTCGCTGTCGGACCTGAAAGGCAAGTCGATCGCCGTGCAGCCCAAGGGCAACACGGCCGAGTTCATCAGCCAGCAGGCGCTCGAGGTCTATGGCCTGAAGTACCCCGACATGAGCCGTGTCAGCTACGTCTCGTACACCGATGCGGTGTCGCTGATGAAGGACAACAACGCGCAGGCCTTCACGCTGGGCACCACGGTGCCGGCGTCGTCGATCATGGACCTGGCCTCGGCGCGCGACATCCAGCTCGTCGGCATCCCGGACGACAAGTTCCAGGCCATACGCAAGCTCAACCCGGGCTACACCAAGCTCATCATCCCCGCCGGCAGCTACCCCAAGCAGACGCAGGACGTGCAGACCATCGGCTACGCCACGCATGTCATCGCGCGCTGCGACCTCGACGAGAAGGTGGTCTACGCCATCCTCAAGGGCATGGTCGCGAACAAGGCCGACCTCGCCGCCATCGCCAGCGCCATGAAGGACCTGACGCCCAAGATGATGGCCGAGGACATCGGGGTGCCGCTGCACAAGGGCGCCGCGCGTTTCTACAAGGAAGCGGGCGTCCTCTGACGCTCCTCATGGTGCTGCGCGCGCGCCAGGCGGCGCCGCGCGGCTGATCCGGAGCGCGCGCCCATGCCTTCCGTTCCGTCAGGCGTCACGCGCCGGCTGATCACCGCGCTGGCGGTGCTGATGTCGGTGTTCCACCTCTGGGTCGCCTTCGTCGGCCCGCCCAACGCCTATGTGATGCGCGGCCTGCACCTGGCCTTCGCGCTGGTGCTCGGCTTCCTGATCATGCCCGGGCGTGCGCGCGTCGACGGCCGCCTGGGCGTGTGGGACGGGCTGCTCGTGCTGGCCGCCGCGGCCGCGGCGCTGTACCCGAGCCTGAACCTCACGTACATCGAAAACCGGATGTACTACGTCGACGATCCGGTGCTGGCCGATTACGTCTTCGGCGGTGCGCTGATCCTGCTCATCCTGGAGGCCACGCGCCGCGCCACCGGCTGGGCGCTGCCGATCACGGCGCTGGTCTTCCTGGCCTACGGCGTGACGGTGGGGCAGCAGTCGGTGGGCATCATGCTCGACCAGCTCTACCTCACCACCGAGGGCATCTTCGGCATCCCGCTGTACGTGTCGGCGACCTACGTCATGCTGTTCATCCTGTTCGGCGCCTTCGTCGAACGCAGCGGTGCCGGCAAGCTGTTCATGGACTTCGCGCTCGCGCTGGCCGGCCACACCTCGGGCGGGCCGGCCAAGGTGGCGGTGATCACGAGCAGCCTGTTCGGCACCGTTTCGGGCAGCGCCGTGGCCAACGTCATGACCACCGGCACTTTCACGATCCCGCTGATGATGCGCACCGGCTACCGCCCGGCCTTCGCCGGCGCGGTGGAAGCGGTGGCGTCCACCGGTGGCCAGCTGATGCCGCCGATCATGGGCGCGGCGGCCTTCGTGATGGCCGAGTTCCTGGGCGTGTCCTACCTCAAGGTGGCGATGTTCGCGCTGCTGCCTGCGCTGCTGTATTACGTGGCGGTGTTCATGGCGGTGCACTTCGAGGCCAAGCGCATCGGCCTCGTCGGCGTACCCAAGGCCGACCTACCGCGGCTGAAGGAGGTGCTGCTGGAACGCGGCCACCTCTTCCTGCCGCTGGTGGTCATCATCGCCGTGCTGCTGACCGGGCGCAGCGCGGCCTTCTCGGCACTGTGCGGCATCGCCTCGGTGATCCCGACCACCTGGCTGCGCCCCAGCACGCGCGGCACCTTCACCTTCACCGCCATCGTCGAGGCGCTGGAAGCCGGCGCGCGCAACACGCTCGTCGTGGCGCTGGCCTGCGCCTGCGCCGGCATCGTCATCGGCGTCATCACGCTCACCGGGCTGGGCCTGAGCTTCACCGGCGTCGTGCTCGCGCTGTCGCAGAACTCGCTCATCCTGGCGCTGTTCCTGACCATGCTCGCCGGCATCCTGCTCGGCATGGGTCTGCCCACCACGCCGGCCTACATCGTGCAGGTGGCGCTGCTGGTGCCGGCGCTGGTGAAGCTGGGGGTGCAGGTCGAGGCGGCACACCTCTTCGTGCTGTATTTCGCCGTGCTGTCGGCGATCACGCCACCGGTGGCGATGGCGGTGTATGCCGCCAACGGCATCTCGCGCGCCACGCTCATGGACACCAGCTGGGCGGCCGTGAAGCTGGGCCTCACCGGCTACATCATCCCCTTCATGTTCGTCTTTGCGCCGTCGCTGCTGCTGATGGGCGACCCGGCCACGGTGGCGCTGGCCACCGTCACCGCCACGGTGGGCGTCGTCTGCCTGGCCGGCGGACTGCACCAGTACTTCTTCCTCGGCACGGCGCGGCCGTGGGAACGCCTGCTGCTGATCGCCGCCGCACTGGTGTTGATCAAGCCGGGCTGGCAGTCGGACCTGGTCGGCCTGGTGCTCATCGCGCTGACGCTGGCCAGCCAGCGCTGGCTGCGTCCGCGCGCCAGCGCTGCTGCGCCCGAGGGAAGGAAGTCCGCTTGAGCATCCAGCTCTACGCCTTCGACACGCCCAACGGCCGCAAGATCAGCGTCGCACTGGAAGAAGTGGGCCTGCCCTACGACGTGCACGTCGTCGACATCACCAAGGGCGAGCAGCACGAGCCGGCCTTCGTGAAGATCAGCCCCAACCACAAGATCCCCGCCATCGTCGACCCCGACGGCCCGGCGGGCGCACCGATCAGCGTCTTCGAGTCGGGGGCGATCCTGATCTACCTGGGCGAAAAGACCGGCCTGTTCTGGCCGCGCGACGCGGTGGCGCGCGTGCAGGTGCTGGAGTGGCTGATGTTCCAGATGGGCGGCTTCGGCCCGATGCCGGGGCAGGTCCACCACTACGCGGCGCTGGCCGACGAAGCCGACCGCCGCTACGGCCTGCAGCGCTACAGCGCCGAGACGCAGCGCCTGTACGGCGTCATGAACGAGCGCCTGGCCGGGCACGAGTACTTCGCCGGCGAGCTGTCGATCGCCGACTTCGCCATCGTCGGCTGGGTCTGGCGCCACGAGCGCCACCGCGTCGACCTGGCCTCGTATCCGCACGTGCAGCGCTGGTACCAGGCGTTGATGGCGCGGCCGGGTGTGGCGCGCGGTTTTGCGGTGCCGCTGCGGCGGCCGGGCTAGCCCGTCGTTCCCGGCTCACCGCGCGCTGGTTTCCTGGGCCGCCTCTGCCCTGCGCGTGACGACGCCGGCGGTCGTCGAGGTGTCGAAACCGATGCTGCGCGCCAAGGTGCGCTGGTCGATGCCCGGCGTGTTGCACACGCTCTGCAGCGCCCCGACCCGGACCGGCGTCACGCCGCGGTCCTCGGTCGGCTGCAGGAAGATCGCCAAACTGATGAAATAGGCGCCTTCGAAAGGAACCCCCCATGAGCACAGCACCGACGACGCTCCCCGTCCTGGTGGCCGGCGGCGGCATCGGTGGTCTGGCCGCCGCGCTGGCGCTGGTGCGCCGTGGCTTCCGGGTGCAGGTGCTCGAGCAGGCGCCCGAGATCGGCGAGATCGGCGCCGGCATCCAGCTCGGGCCGAACGCCTTCCATGCCTTCGACGCCCTGGGCGTCGGCGACAAGGCCCGCAGCCGCGCCGTCTTCACCGACTGCATGGTGATGCACGACGCGATCGACGAGACCCTGGTCGGCCGCATCCCCACCGGCGAAGCCTTTCGCCAGCGCTTCGGCAACCCCTACGCCGTGATCCACCGCGTCGACGTGCACCTGTCGCTGCTGGAAGGCGCGCAGGAGACGGGCCAGGTGGAGTTCTTCACCGACACCCGCGTCGAGCATGTCGAGCAGGACGACGATACCGTCACCGTCGTCGACCAGCGCGGCCGGGCCTACCGCGGCGTGGCGCTGATCGGCGCCGACGGCGTGCGTTCGGTGGTGCGCGCCACCTACGTCAACGACCCGCCGCGCGTCACCGGCCACGTCGTCTACCGCTCGGTGATCGACAAGAAGGACTTCCCCGCCGACCTGCAGTGGAACGCCGCCAGCATCTGGGTCGGCCCCAACTGCCACCTCGTGCACTACCCGCTGCGCGGCGGCGAGCAGTACAACGTCGTCGTCACCTTCCACAGCCGCAAAACGGAAGAGTGGGGCGTCACCGAAGGCAGCCCGGAAGAAGTACAGAGCTACTTCCAGGGCATCTGCCCCAAGGCGCGCCAGCTCATCGACCTGCCCAAGAGCTGGAAGCGCTGGGCCACCGCCGACCGCGAGCCGATCGGCCGCTGGACCTACGGCCGCGCCACGCTGCTGGGCGACGCCGCGCACCCGACCACGCAGTACATGGCCCAGGGCGCCTGCATGGCGCTGGAGGACGCGGTAACGCTGGGCGAAGCGCTGCGCGTGCACGACAACGACTGGACGCAGGCGCTGGACCTGTACCAGCGTTCGCGCATCCCGCGCACCGCACGCATCGTGCTGTCGGGCCGCGAGATGGGCCGCATCTACCACGCCAAGGGCGTGGAGCGCCTGGTGCGCAACGACCTCTGGAAAGGCCGCACGCCCGAGCGCTTCTACGACGCGCTGGAGTGGCTGTACGGCTGGAAGGTCAGCAACTGCCTGAGGACCTAAGTCTTTGTGCTGCGCGACGAAATCTTTGCGACCTCAGAAGCCGGATGGGCCGAGGTCCCCATCGGAGAACCAAATGCAGGAACCCGACCACTTCACCATGCTGGGCCGCCTGGAAGACCTGCCGCAGGACTACCGCGACGACCTGACCCGGCTCAACCTGGTGCCGCTGTGGCCCAGCCTGCGCGCCGTGCTGCCATATCAGGTGCCGACGCGCCGCACGCAAGCCACCTGCTGGCCCTACGCCACGCTGCGCCCGCTGCTGCTGCGTGCCGGCGAACTGACGCCGATGGCCAAGGCCGAGCGCCGGGTGCTGGTGCTGGCCAACCCCGGCCACGGCCTGGCAAAGATGCAGGCCAGCGCCGCCATCTACCTGGGCATGCAGTTGCTGCTGCCCGGCGAATGGGCGCCGGCGCACCGCCATACTCCCAACGCCGTGCGCATGATCGTCGAGGGCGAGGGCGCCTACACCACGGTCGACGGCGAGAAATGCCCGATGAACCGCGGCGACCTCATCCTTACCCCCACCGGGCTGTGGCACGAGCACGGCCACGACGGCGACCAGCCCGTGGTCTGGCTCGACGTGCTCGACCTGCCTCTCGTCTACTACACCGAGACCTCCTACGCCGTCGAGGGCCGGCGCCAGCAGGTCGTGCCCGGCCGCGGCGACCAGGCCTACACACGTGGCGGCGTGGTGCCGACACCGGTGTTCGAGCGCAGCCGCAAGGCCTACCCGCTGCTGCGTTATCCCTGGGCCGACGCCCGTGCCGCGCTGGTGGCGCTGGCCGCCGACCGCCCGGACCAGGAGTCGGTGCAGGTGACCTACGTCAACCCCGAGACCGGCGGGCACGCCCAGAACATCCTCGGCTTCCACGCGCTGATGCTGCGCCCGGGGCAGACGTTGCGCCTGCCGGTGCGATCGCCGGCCATGGTCCTGCACCAGATCGAGGGCAGCGCCGAAGTGACGGTGGCCGAGCAGCGCTTCACGCTCGCCGCGGCCGACACCTGCTGCGCGCCCGGCTACACCGAGGTCAGCCTGCGCAGCCTGTCGGCCGACCAGCCGGCGTTCCTCTTCATGGCCGACGAATCGCCGCTGCACCACAAGCTGGGCGTATTCGAAAACCGCGGCTGAGAGCAGGCAGGTCATGATCGCCAGCGCAGCGCCATTCGAGTCGCTCGGCATCGACACACCCTTACCTGCGGGCGCCACATGACAAGCTCCAAGCCCCCCGAGCACGGCGAGCAGCCGATCCAGGACTTCTCGAATTGCCATGACGGCATCCTGAAGCAGCTCGACAGGCTGGGTGAACTGCCGGCGCTGATGGCGCCGGCGGCGCGCGCCCGCCAGGTCGCCGGCGATGCGATCGAGTTCTTCCGCGAGGCGATCTTCGAACACCACCAGGACGAAGAGCGCGAGCTGTTCCCGGCGGTACTGGCCAGCGCCGCCAAGGGTGACGAGCGGGACCTCGTGCAGCTCATGATGCGACGACTGACGCAGGAGCACCGCGAACTGGAGGCCACCTGGAAGCACCTGGAACCCGGCCTCAGGAGGGTGGCCAAGGGGCACGCCGGCGACGTCAAGGTGGCCGAGATCGAGCAGCTCGTGACGCGATACCGCGCCCACGCCGAATTCGAGGAGAAGGAGTTCCTGCCGCTGTCGCAGCTCATCCTGGGGCGCAACGCCAACCACATGTCCGCCTTGGGCCTGTCGCTGCACATGCGGCATACGCCGCTGCCGGTGAAGGGCTATATCTGAGCGCCGGCGCCAGGGCGCTGGGGAGGCCGTATGTCGAGGAACGTTGAGACCGATCGCGAGGCCCTCGTCGCTGCCGCCCGAGCGGTGCGCGACAACGCCCATGCCCCCTATTCGCGCTTCAAGGTGGGTGCCGCAGTGCTGGACGAGCGCGGCCGCATCCACGCCGGCGCCAACGTCGAGAACGCCGCCTACCCGCAGGGCTGGTGCGCCGAGACC
>JACZKT010000028.1 GCA_014859905.1 Rubrivivax sp. | reverse complement strand
CGCTCGGTTGCCCGACCTGGCGCCGCTGGCCAGCCGGCTGCCGTGGCTGTTCAACCTGCGCGACCGGCTGCCCGGCGCGGCGGCCTTGAGCGAACGCTGGCTGGGACTGTCGGCGAAGCGCACGCTGCCGCGCCGGGCAGCCGGTCGCGCAGGTTGAACAGCCACGGCAGCCGGCTGGCCAGCGGCGCCAGGTCGGGCAACCGAGCGATCAGCCGGTCCTTCAGCGACAGGCCGCGCTCGGCGGTTCGCTGGGCCTTGAACTCGAGCTTCATCAGCGCCATGTCGACGCCGGTCGGGCAGTCGCGCTTGCAGCCCTTGCAGCCCACGCACAGGTCCAGCGCGTCCTGCACGGCATCCGAGGCGAAACCGCCCTCGAGCTGCCCCGACAAGGCCAGCCGCAGCGTGTTGGCGCGGCCGCGCGTGAGGTGCTGCTCGTCGCGCGTGACGCGGTAGCTCGGGCACATGGTGCCGGCGTCGAACTTGCGGCAGTGGCCGTTGTTGTTGCACATCTCGACCGCCTTGGCCAGGCCGCCGGTGTTGTCGCCGCCGCTGCCGGGGGCGGTGGTCCGCTCGGTCACGGGGTCGTTCTGCACGTTCCAGGCCGACCAGTCGAACGCGGGTTTGAGCGGGATCGTGCGGTAGCCCGGCGGGTAACGCAACAGCGATGCGTCGTCCATCTTCGGCGGGTCGATGATCTTGCCGGGGTTGAGCAGCCGGCCCGGGTCCAGGTGCTGCTTGATGGCGCGCAGCGCGTCGTCGAGACCGGGCCCGAACTGCCAGCGGATCCACTCGCCGCGGCTCAGGCCGTCGCCGTGTTCGCCGCTGTAGGCGCCCTTGTACCTGCGCACCAGCGCGGCGGCCTCTTCGGCGATGGCGCGCATCTTCGCCGCGCCGCCGTTCGGACCGCCCTGGCGCAGGTCCAGGATGGGCCGCACGTGCAGCGTGCCAACCGAGGCGTGGGCGTACCAGGTGCCACGCGTGCCGTGGCGTGCGAAGACCTCGGTCAGCGCGTCGGTGTAATCGGCCAAGTGCGCCAGCGGCACCGCGCAGTCCTCGATGAAGCTGACCGGCTTGCCGTCGCCCTTCAGGCTCATCATGATGTTCAGGCCGGCCTTGCGCACCTCCCACAAGGCCTTCTGCGCTGCTTCGTCGGGCATCTCGACGACGCTGCCCGCAAGACCCAGGTCGGCCATCAGTTCGACCAGGGCACCGAGCTGGCGCAGCTGCAGCGCGCGATCCTCGCCGCTGAACTCGACCAGCAGGATGGCCTCGGGCGTGCTACTCAGCCGGGCACCGAGCGCGGTCTCGATCACCGGCCGGAAGGCCGGGTTGGTACGCGCCAGATCGATCATCGTGCGGTCCACCAGCTCGACCGCGCTCGGGCCCAGCGTCACGATGTGCTGCGCCGAGTCCATCGCCTTGTGGAAGCTGGTGAAGTTCACCACCCCCAGCACCTTGTGGCGCGGCAGCGGCGCCAGCTGCAGGTGCAGGCGGCGCGTGACGGCCAGCGTGCCTTCGCTGCCGACCAGCAGGTGCGCGAGGTTGACGCTGCCGTCGGCGGTGTAGGGCCGCTCGCTCTGCGGGTGGAAGATGTCGAGGTTGTAGCCGGCGACGCGGCGCATCACCTTCGGCCAGTGGGCCTCGATCTCGCCGCGGTGCCGGTGCGCCAGGGCGCGCACGAAGTCGGCGATCGTGCGCTCGCGCGTGCCGAGTCCGCCGACCGGACCGAAGGCGACCGCGCTGCCGTCGGCCAGCCAGGCGTCGATGCCCAGCACGTTGTGCACCATGTTGCCGTAGGCGATGCTGCGCGAGCCGCACGAGTTGTTGCCCGCCATGCCGCCCAGCGTGGCCTGCGCGCCGGTCGACACGTCGACCGGGAACCACAGGCCGTGGGCCTTCAGCTGCGCATTCAGGTGGTCGAGCACGAGGCCGGGGTCGACCTCGGCCGTCATCGCCGCCGCGTCCACGCGGTGCACGTGTCGCAGGTGCTTGGTGGTGTCGATGACCAGCGCGGCACCGGTGGTCTGGCCGCACTGCGAGGTGCCGCCGCCGCGCGGCAGCAGCGGTGTGCCGGTCTCGCGGGCCAGCGCGATGGCGGTGGCCACGTCGTCCTCGGTGCGCGGCACGAACACGCCCACCGGCATGATCTGGTAGATCGACGCGTCCGTGGCGTAGCGCCCGCGCGAAGCGGCGTCGAACAGCACCTCGCCCGCGGTCTCGCGGGCCAGCCGGCGGGCCAGGTCCCCGCTCATGCTCGAACCGCCGCGGCCGGCGAGAGCTCGCCGCGCTTCATGAGCTCCAGCACGGTGTCGCGTTTGTGTTCCAGGTGCCGCACCAGCAAGGCGCGCAGGCCGGCGGCGTCGCGCGTGGCCAGCAGCTGCACCATCGCCTCGTGTTCCTTCACCGCGTGCTGCCACTTGCGCTCGTCGAAGTTGGAGCGGAATCTCAGCGCCTGCAACCTGGCGTTGACGTTGCGGTAGGTCCGCGTCAGCACCGGGTTGCGCGCGGCCACATTGATGCACTCGTGGATGCGCGCGTTGAGCCGGTAGTAGGTGGACAGGTCGCGCCGCGTGTACGCCGCCAGCATCTCGTAGTGCAAGGCGCGGATCTCGGCCAGTTCGGGATCGGTGATGCGCTGCGCGGCCAGCTCGCCCGACTGGCCTTCGAGGCCGGCGATGACCTCGAAGGTGTCGGCCACGTCCTGTGCCGAGAGCTGCGCCGCCACCGCGCCGCGGTTGGGCAGCAGTTCCACCAGGCCTTCGGCGGCCAGCGTCTTGATGGCCTCGCGCAAGGGTGTGCGCGACACCTGCAGCCGCTCGGCCAGTTCACGTTCGTTGAGCTTGGCGCCGGGCGCGATGTCGGCTTCGACGATGAGCTGCCGCAGCCGCACCGCGGCCTCCTGATGCAGCACCTGACGTGGGATCGAGATCACCTCAGCCACCGGGTTGACCCTGGTATGTATGCAGAACTTCGCTCTGCGCGTGAGCGACACTATAGCGCGACCCGGTTGACAAATGCATTCTGTATGCAAAACTGGACCCTCAAGGAGCTGAGCATGCTGACCCTCGATCACCACCCCAGCGGGCGCCACTTTCTGCAGATCCCCGGCCCCAGCCCGGTGCCCGACCGCATCCTGCGCGCCATGAGCCTGCCCACCATCGACCACCGCGGGCCGGAGTTCGGCGTGTTGGGGTTGAAGCTGCTGGCCGGCCTGAAGCAGGTGTTCCGCACCCGGCACCCGGTGGCCATCTACCCGGCCTCCGGCACCGGCGCCTGGGAAGCGGCGCTCGTCAACGTGCTCAGCCCCGGCGACGCCGTGCTGATGGTCGAGACCGGCCACTTCGCCACGCTGTGGCAGAAGATGGCGCGGCGCCTGGGTCTGGCGCCGGAGTTCCTGTCGCTGCCCGGCACCTGCGCCGAGACCGGCCTGCCGCTGGCCTGGCGCCATGGCGTGCGCGCCGACCTGGTGGCCGATCGGCTGCGCGCCGACCCGGCGCACCACATCCGCGCCGTGTGCGTGGTGCACAACGAGACCTCCACCGGCGCCACCAGCGACATCGCCGCCGTGCGCCGCGCGATCGACGACGCTGGCCATCCGGCGCTGCTGATGGTGGACACCATCTCGGGCCTGGCCAGTGCCGAGTACCGGCACGACGACTGGGGCGTGGACGTCACCGTCGGCGGCTCGCAGAAGGGCCTGATGCTGCCGCCGGGCATCAGTTTCAACGCGCTGTCACCCAAGGCGCTGGCGCTGAGCGAGACGGCCAAGTTGCCCAAGGCCTTCTGGGCCTGGGACGAGATCGTCGAGATGAACAAGACGGGCTACTGGCCGTACACACCCAGCACCAACCTGCTGTACGCCCTGCACGAGTCGCTGGACATGCTGCTCGGCCAGGGCCTGGACGCGGTGCTGGCGCGCCACCGGCGCTGGGCCGAGGGCGTGCGCGGCGCCGTGCGGGCCTGGGGCCTGCCCATCCAGTGCGCCGACCCGGCCGTGTACTCGCCGGTGTTGACCGGCGTCGTCACGC
>JACZKT010000292.1 GCA_014859905.1 Rubrivivax sp. | reverse complement strand
CTGCAGGCCTGGCTGGCGCAGCGCGGCACGCTGGCGCATGCCGGCGAGCCGGCGCTGTTCGTCAGCCGGCGCGGCACGCGGCTGACGCCCAACCAGCTGCGCCACCGGTTGCGCGCGCAGGCGCTGCAGGCGGGCGTGCCGACGCACGTGCACCCGCACATGCTGCGCCACAGCTATGCCAGCCACCTGCTGCAGAGCAGCGGCGACCTGCGCGCGGTGCAGGAACTGCTGGGCCACGCCAGCATCGGCACGACGCAGGTCTACACCAAGCTCGACTACCAGCACCTGGCCAAGGTCTACGACGCCGCACACCCGCGGGCGCGGCGCAAGTCCTGAACGGCCGCCATGAAGACCGTCCGCCTGCGCCCCGGCAAGGAACGCTCGCTGCTGCGCCGCCACCCGTGGGTGTTTGCCGCCAGCGTCGACCGCGGCAAGGCCGACCCCGGCGAGACCGTGCGCGTGGAGGACGCTGCGGGCGGCTTCCTGGCCTGGGGCGCCTACAGCGGCAACTCGCTGATCCGCGTGCGTGCCTGGAGTTTCGATGAGTCCGAGCGCATCGACCGCGCCTTCTTCGAACGCCGCATCGCCCGCGCGCTGGCGCTGCGGGCGCGGCTGCCCATCGCCAGCACCGGCGTGCGGCTGGTGCACGGCGAAGCCGACGGGTTGCCGGGGCTGGTGGTGGACCGCTACGGCGACACGCTGAGCGTGCAGTTCCTGGCCGCCGGCAGCGAGCGCTGGAAGGACACGCTGGCCGACGGGCTGCTGCAGGCCAGCGGCGCGGTGCGGCTGTACGAACGCTCGGATGCCAGCGTGCGCAGCCTCGAAGGGCTGGAGCCGCGCAGCGGCTGGCTGCGCGGCGAAGGCAGCACCGAGCTTTTGATCACCGAACACGGCTGGCAGCTGACGCTGGACGTGGCCCACGGCCACAAGACCGGTTATTACCTCGACCAGCGCGACAACCGCGCGCTCTTTGCGCGCTGGGTGCGCCACTACGGCTGCCAGCGTGTGCTCAACGCCTACTGCTACAGCGGCGGCTTCACGGTGGCGGCGCTGGCCGGCGGCGCCGCCCACGTGACGAGCGTCGATTCGTCGGCGCCGGCGCTGGAACGTGTTCAGGCCCATGTGCAGCTGAACGGCTACGACGCCGCGGCCAGCGAGTGCGTGGACGCCGACGTCAACGCCTTCCTGCGGCAGAGTCTGGACGCCGGCCGGCACTTCGACGCCATCGTGCTGGATCCGCCCAAGTTCGCGCCGACGGCCGCGCATGCCGAACGCGCCGCGCGCGCCTACAAGGACATCAACCGCCTGGCGCTGATGCTGCTGGCCCCGGGCGGGCTGCTGCTCACCTTCAGCTGCTCGGGCGGCATCGGTGCCGACCTCTTTCACAAGATCGTCGCCGGTGCCGCCATCGACGCCGGGGTCGACGGCGCCATCCTGCAGCGCCTGGAGGGGGCCTGCGACCACCCGACGACGCTGTTCTTTCCGGAGGGTGAATATCTCAAGGGCCTGGCGATCCTGAAGGCCCACTGAGCGCCGCCAGGTCCAGCCGCGGGTCGAACTTGGCGCGCTTGACGCTGAAATAGGCCTTGACGTTGCGCACGTTGGCGTCCTGCGTGAACAGGCGCTGCACCAGCGCGTGGTAGGCCGCCATGTCCGCGCTGTTCACGACGAGCACGAAATCGGGGCCCGGCGAGACGCGCCAGCACTGCTGCACCGCCATTTCGGCCACGGCGCGTTGTTCGAAGGCATCCAGATGCTCGGCGCCCTGGCGGTCGAGCGTGACTTCGACCAGCGCCGTGAGCCCGGCGCCGAAACGCTGCGGGTTCAGCAAGGCCACGCGGCGTTCGATGACTCCCTCGTCGACCAGGCGCCGCACACGGCGCAATGCGGTGGCCGGGGAGGTGTGGGCGCGTTCGGCCAGCTCCAGGTTCGACATCGAGGCGTCGGTCTGCAGCAGGTCCAGCAAGCGCAGGTCAGTGGCGTCGAGATCCATGGTGAAATAATACTGTCACTAACTAACCTAATATGACGTTTCCACTCACACTTGAACGCGAGAGATGATTTAGTGCAAAAAGAACCATATCAACGAAGAAACATTGCATCGTCGCTGGCCTAGGATCGATTCATCCAACAGCCAGGGAATCACGAACATGTGTGGCATCGTCGGCGCCGTCAGCACGCGCAACATCGTTCCCATCCTCATCGAGGGCCTGAAACGGCTCGAATATCGCGGCTACGACTCGTGCGGCGTGGCCGTGCACCAGGGCGGCGAACTGCGCCGCGCGCGCAGCACCTCGCGCGTGGCCGAACTGCAGGCCAACGTGCAGGCCGACGGCATCGCAGCCGGCACCGGCATCGCGCACACGCGCTGGGCCACGCACGGCGCACCGGCGGTGCACAACGCCCATCCCCACTTTTCGGCCGGTCCCGGCGTGGATGCGATGACGACCGGCTTCGGCGCGCTGGACGGGGACGACTCCGGGGCCCACACCGCGCGCATCGGCCTGGTGCACAACGGCATCATCGAAAACCACGACGAACTGCGTGCCGAACTGCAGCAGCGTGGCTATGTCTTCGCCAGCCAGACCGACACCGAGGTCATCGCGCACCTGGTGCACAGCCTGTACGACGGCGACCTGCTCGACGCCGTGCAGCGCGCGCTGCCGCGGTTGCGCGGCGCCTATGCCATTGCCGTCTTCTGCCGCGACGAGCCGCAGCGTGTGGTCGGCGCGCGCCAGGGCTCGCCGCTGGTGCTGGGCATCGGCACGGCGGCGTCGGGCGAACACTTCCTGGCCAGCGACGCCATGGCGCTGGCCGGCGTCACCGACCAGATCGTCTACCTGGAGGAAGGCGACGTCGTCGACCTGCAACTGGGCAAGGCCTGGATCACCGCCGCCGGCGCCGCCGGCCGCTACCGGCCCGTGCAGCGCCCGGTACGCACCGTGCATGCGCACAGCGGTGCCGCCGAGCTGGGGCCCTACCGGCACTACATGCAGAAGGAGATCTTCGAGCAGCCGCGCGCGCTGGCCGACACGCTGGAAGGCGTCGAAGGCATCAGCCCCGAACTCTTCGGCGACGGTGCGCACCGCATCTTCAAGCACATCGACCGCGTGCTGATCCTGGCCTGCGGCACCAGTTACTACAGCGGCAGCGTGGCGCGCTTCTGGCTGGAGGGCATCGCCGGCATCCCGACCACGGTGGAGGTGGCCAGCGAGTACCGCTACCGCGACAGCGTGCCCGACCCGAAGACGCTCGTCGTCACCATCAGCCAGAGCGGCGAGACGGCCGACACGCTGGCGGCGCTGAAACATGCGCGCAGCCTGGGCATGCCGCACACGCTGACGATCTGCAACGTGGCCACCAGCGCCATGGTGCGCGAATGTGAACTGGCCTACATCACGCGCGCCGGCGTCGAGATCGGTGTCGCCAGCACCAAGGCCTTCACGACGCAGCTGGCCGGCTTGTACCTGCTGACGCTGGCGCTGGCGCAGGTGCGCGGCCGCCTCAGCGACGAGCAGGAAGCCGCCGAGCTGAAAGCACTGCGCCACCTGCCGGTGGCGCTGCAGGCGGTGCTGGCGCTGGAGCCGCAGGTCATCGCCTGGAGCGAGGACTTCGCGCGCAAGGAGAACGCGCTCTTCCTCGGCCGCGGCCTGCACTACCCGATCGCGCTGGAGGGCGCGCTCAAGCTCAAGGAGATCAGCTACATCCACGCCGAGGCCTACCCGGCGGGCGAGCTCAAGCACGGCCCGCTGGCACTGGTCACCGCCGAGATGCCGGTGGTGACGGTGGCGCCGAACGACGCGCTGCTGGAAAAGCTCAAGAGCAACCTGCAGGAAGTGCGGGCCCGCGGCGGCGAGCTCTACGTCTTTGCCGACGCCGACACGCAGATCGAGAACGAAGCCGGCGTGCACGTCATCCGCATGCCCGAGAACTACGGCGCGCTGAGCCCCATCCTGCACGTCGTGCCCCTGCAGTTGCTGGCGTATCACACCGCCTGCGCCCGCGGCACGGACGTGGACAAGCCGCGCAACCTGGCGAAGTCGGTCACCGTAGAGTGACCGGCTTCGTGGGCCGCGCGGCGTTGTTCGGTGGGAATAAGGTCTGTCGGGCGGGAATAAGGTCTGTCGGGAATCCGGCTCATTTTTTGGGCTGTTACAAGTTGGAGGGCGCCAGTTGTCATGCCCCTATGCCGACGAAAGGTGGCCGGCAAAGTCCGGTCAGCAGCCGGCGAACCTGCGGCGGAGCACCTGCCGTGCCGGCGACAGCACGCGGCCAGTGGCAAATCGAACCCTATGCGTAACACTCCCATGCGAATGACCGCAGAGCAGCGACTGCGGCCGGTCGATCTAGGTGGTCGTGCGGCTGGCTGGCATCGACCACCCGAATGGGTGCTGTCGACAACAACGTTGGGTGCACCGTGATGGGCGTTGAATTTCAACGCCAGGAGGCGAACACTTCAACTTGGCAGCACGCCTACAGGCAGAGGAATATGGCAGAAACAACGAGGCAAGAACGATGATCGAGGTCATATGGGGTTCGGCGAAGGAGAAGCCGAATTCGTCGAGATCACTCGCGGAAGACCTATCCGCCAACTTGGCCGGGGACGGCTACCTCTATCTTGGCTACCCAATCATCGGGTCACCGACAGGCCCGATGAAGCTGGATGCGCTGCTGGTTTCGCCGACCTTCGGGCTCGTTGCTTTCGACCTGGTCGAAGGCACGGACCTTGGTGAGTTCGGCGCGCGCCAGGACGACATTGCTTCCATGCTTGAGGTCCGGTTGAAGCCGCATGCAGGGCTCAAGACCGGAAGATCGCTGAAGTTCGACATCAACGTGGTGACCTATGCGCCGGCGAAGGCGCACCTGCCTGACGCCGAGCCGCCCTACTTCGTTGCCAATCGCGCGAACGTCGGCTTGAAAGTACAAGGGTTTCATTGGGGCGCGGAGGCCGGCGTCTTCCAGAACCTCGTAGCCGCTGTCCAGGTGGTCACATCCATTCGCGCGGGAAAGCAGAAGCGAGAGCCCAAGAAGGCGGATTCCAGAGGTGCGAAGCTGAAGCGCGTCGAGGAGTCAATAGCCAACCTTGATCAGCACCAGTCGCAGGCAGTCATTGAAACCGTTGAAGGCGTTCAGCGAATTCGTGGACTGGCTGGCTCAGGCAAGACGATCGTTCTTGCCTTGAAGGTGGCGTATCTGCACTCCCAGAACCCGACTTGGCGAATCGCGGTCACCTTCAACACCCGCTCGCTAAAGGAACAGTTTCGGCGATTGATCAACAACTTCACCATCGAGCAGACTGGCACCGAGCCCGACTGGGAGTGCATTGACATCATCAATGCGTGGGGCGGCCCCGGCGATCGGGAACGTGACGGCGTTTATCACAGGTTTTGCCGAGTAAACGAGGTGCCCTTCCTCGACTTCGGTGCATCGAAGCGCAAGTTTGGCGACGGGAAGGAGTTCGCAGGCGCGTGTTTGGAGGCGCTCTCAGCGGCCAAGCAGCCCGTGTCCCAGTATGACTTGATGTTGATCGACGAGGCCCAGGACCTGCCGATCGATTTTCTCCGTCTTTGCTACCGATCTCTGTCGCCCCCTGGCCGGCTCGTGTATGCGTATGACGAACTGCAGTCACTCACAGGCTCGTCAGTCCCACCGCCCGAAGAGTTGTTCGGAAACGGACCAGATGGCGCGCCATTGGTGCGGCTGAACCACGAGGAAGGCGGGCCCCGACAAGACATCATCTTGGAGAAGTGCTACCGAAACTCTCGCCCCCTCCTTGCAACGGCGCACGCCCTCGGCTTCGGCATTTATCGGGAAAAGGGTCTGGTCCAAATCTTTGATCAGGACACCCTCTGGACAGATGTCGGATACGTGGTCGAAGACGGGGAACTTGCCGGCGGGCAACAAGTCACTTTGGCTCGTACGCCTGAAACTTCTCCAGAGTTCTTGGAGAATCATTCACCCTTCGACGACCTGATCCAGTTCCATAAGTTTGACGGTTCGGCAGACCAGACTGCATGGCTTGTTCAGGCCATTCAGAGCGACATCCGCGAGCAGGAACTGCGGCCCGAGGACATCGTTGTCATCAACCCAAATCCGCTCACTACACAGAAAGAGGTTGGGCCTGCCCGGCAACAGCTTTTTGCGGTCGACATCAACAGCGAGTTGGCAGGGGTCAGCACGTCAGCCGACATCTTTAGCAAGGCTGGATGCGTTACCTTCACCGGCATCTTCCGCGCGAAGGGAAACGAAGCCGGGATGATCTACATCATGAACGCGCAAGACTGCGCTTCAGGCTGGGACAAGACGGCAACTGCGCTAAACCGCAATCGCCTCTTTACTGCAATTACTCGCTCGAAGGCCTGGGTTCGCATACTCGGCATCGGGCCAAATATGGACCTCCTGATGCAGGAGTGGAGCACCCTTAAACAGAACGAGTACAAGCTGCGGTTTCGGTACCCAACCGATGAAGAGAAGAAGCTGCTTCGCGTAATCAACAAGGAAATGCAAGGCAAAGGGCGAGGGCGAAGAAAGGCAGTTCGTGCGCAACGTGACCAGCTCCTGCAGGCTGCCGAGAAGGGCGAGGTCGATGTGGATCAACTCATCCTCGAACTGGAGAACATCAAGCGGACCTCGGGGAAGAAATGAGTCCTGACAGTGTTCGCGAGCAGATCACGGACCTTATCAATCGCCTTCTTATCGCCAGTATCTCCGTGAAGCAGTTTTATCCTTCGGTTCAGATGGGGGACGGCGGTGCAGTTCGTATTGGGGGGAAAACTCGAACGACGATTGCTCTTCGTGATGTCCCCTACGAGGATGTCTATCGTGAGTTGGATGCGCACGACGCTTACCACGTAAAGATGATCGATGGAGGGTTACTACTCTTCCAGTATTCGTTCCGACCGGACAGAACGCTGGCGCAACACCGGCTCGCGTACTTCCCAAGCCCCAGTTTGCCGACGATTGAAGATGCGCCGGCCTTGTACGAGCAGGATGAGTTGTATGGGGACATCACGGCGCGTCGACTGGTTCGCTTTCCAGTTCGGTTTGACTACGCTCCCGATCAGCACCAGGACGTGGTTCATCCGGCTTGCCACCTGACGCTGGGTCAGTACGAGAGTTGCAGAATTCCTGTTGCAGGACCGATGGGCCCAAGTTCGTTTGGGATGTTCATCATTCGCAACTTCTACTGCCGGGCCTATCGCAAAAACAAAAACAACTTTGACCGTCGACCCATAGCAATTGGTCGTACGGAGACGATTTCTGGCGGTGAGCGACGAGTGACTCACATGGTGCATGGGCTGTGAGAACCTGCTGGAGGGTCCCGACTTTTTCGTGTAGCTCGAGCGTCTATGTGTCAGCTTTAAATCGGACAGGTCGCTCGGAACCGTGAGTCAACAGTCCGCAAGCAGTCTGGGAGCGCCGGTCAATCCGTTCACTCCCGCCAGGCTCCTGACCCCAAAGGCAGCTCGTTCAACTCAGCCCGCGACTCACGCCATTGCGGCCAGTTGCGGTCAAGGATCGCCACAAACCGCTCGTTGTGGCTGGGCTCCAGCAGATGGGCCATCTCGTGCACCACCACGTACTCCAGAAGGTCCTTGGGCTTCTTCACCAGTTCCGTGTTCAGTCGGATGTGGCCCTTGCCGGCGTTGCAACTGCCCCACTTGGTCTTCATGCGCTGAAGGAAATAGCCCGAGACGCGGACGCCCAGCTTGCCTTCCCACTTGCTGATCAGGCCGGGCAGGGCCGCGTGCAGCAGCGTCTTGTGCCAGTCGTGCATCACCTCGGCACGCTTCTGCGCTGAACTGCCGGGTCGAACCCGTAAGTGCAGGCGTCGGTGGCCCAGCTTCACCCCTGGCTTGTCGTCTTCCTCGGCAATCGACATCAGGTACCGCCGTCCCCACACCTGGTGGCTCTCGCGTTCGACGAACTGGCGCTGTTCCTCGCGGGCCTGCGCAGCAAGCTGGGTGCGCTGTTTGCGAATCCAGCCCAGCTTGGTGATCGCGTACGCCCGGGCCACCTCGGTGCGGGTGCCGGGCGGGGCCACCAGCGTCACGCGTCCGGTCGGCGGGTGCACCGTCAGGTGCACATGCTTCACGTCCTTGCGCGTCAGTGCGACGACTACATCACCCAGCTCGATCGACTCTGCCATCAGTAGCCCGGCTGGTTCTTGATGATGTCGAACAGCGCCTGCGTGGCCTCGCGGTCGCGGTCCAGCAGCGGATAGATCGCGTTCTGCACCGTACGCTCTCGCGTTTCGTCGCCCTTCCACCCGGCGGGCGCACGCTCTCTGACCACCAGGTCCAGCCTCAACGCGAGCGTGGCCCTGTCCTCATCGACGCTCGGGTACCGGAAGCTCGTCGCAGGAATCGAGTCGAGGTTGTTGTAGAGCACGGTGGCCTCCGGGTTGCCGTGCAGGGCGGTCGGCACCCCTTGGTCAGGCTGCTTCTCCGCCAGCTTGCGCACCAACTCCTCAGCCTTGCGCAGGAACTCCTCGTAGGCTTCGGCCTCGGTCCGGCTCTGCACAATCAGGTCATCGAGCAGCTTCGACATCTGCTCGTAGAACTTCGGGTCGGTCAACTGGTCGCGGATGATCGTCTTGCGGACGTTGTTGATGATTCCTTCCGCGATCGCCTTCTTCGACAGCTTGCCCTTCTCGTTGAGCTTTTTGGCGATGGCGTCGTGGATGCCCGTCTGGATGATCAGCTCCGTCAGGGACAGCGCGCCCAGATCACCCAGGTCTGTGGCCGCATCGGCCTGGATGTACGTGTTCAGCAGGTGGCGCATGTCGGCCTCGAAGGGCTTCGTGTCCAGCTCTTCACCCGAGTGCTTCTTGATGGCGGCGCGGATCTCGGCGTAGAACTCCGCCTCACCTTTGATGGCTGCTGCTTCCGTGTCTGAATAGCAGGCTTCGGTCAGGTTTTGTGCGATGTCGGCAAAGGCGCGGACGAACAAAGCGACAGCCTTGTAGAACGAAATCCGCAGTGCCTCGGTTTCGTCCAGGGCCCCAGGTTTCGCAGCATCACCGCAGAAGTACCGCAGAAACTGTTCCACCTCTCGCGGCTGGGGCACCGGCTCGCACAGGTAGTGCAGCGCCTGGCGCGTGTCGTCCAGTTGCGCCTTGCCCTCCACCAGCCAGTTCTTCAACTCGACGTTGTTGCCGCCGCCGGTCGTGTCGCCGCCTTCGTCGATGTCAAGTTCGTCCGAGCTGTACACGGCGATCGCCTGCTGCACGTCGCCGAACAGCTCCTTGAAGTCGACGATGTGACCGTAGGCCTTGTCGTCGCCGTCCAGACGGTTGGTGCGGCAGATGGCCTGGAACAGGTTGTGGTCGCGCAGTTCGTTGTCGAGGTAGATGTAGGTGCAACTCGGCGCATCGAAGCCCGTCAGCAGCTTGCTCACCACGATCAGCAGCTTCAGGTTGGCGGGCTCTTCGATGAAGCGGCGCTTGGCCTCGTCCTCGTATTGCTTGGTCGTCTGCCCGGGCGCCAGCACATGCTGGGTGTAAGTGTCGAACTTGTAGCGCTCGTCGCTGTTCGGCGGCTCGCGCGAGATCGCGTTGTGGTTCGGCTCGTACGAGGTGATGACGCCGCAGCGGGGGCCAAAGTCCGTGTTTTGGAACAGTCGGAAGTAATGACAGGCGTCGTAGATCGAAGCCGCCACCAAGATGGCCGTGCCGCGGTCGTTGTTCAGCCGGGGCTTGAGGCTGAAGTCCTCGATGATGTTGGCGATGATGCGCTGCTTGCGTTCGCCGGCGCTCATCAGCTTTTCCAGCGTCGCCCAGCGGCCGCGCAACACCGACTTCTGGTAACGGTTGAGGTTCTTGGTCTTCTGCTCGAACCAGGCGTCGATGGCCCTCTGCGACAGCAAGCGCTGCGGCACGTCTCGCGCCTCGTACTTCAGGTCCAGCACCACCTTGTCGGCCACGGCCTGGTGGAACTTGTAGGTGTGGATGTAGGTGCCGAACACGTCGCGCGTCATCTGCTTGTCGCGGCGCAGCAGCGGCGTGCCGGTGAAGCCGATGAACACCGCGTCTGCCAGCCAGCGTTTCATCTGCTTGTTCATGTCGCCGCCCTGGGTGCGGTGGCATTCGTCCACGAACACGTAGAAGCGGCCCTGCACCGGCGGCGGCGGGCCCTTCAGGTCGGCCGCGTCAAACTTGTGGATCAGCGCGCACAGCAGCCGCGGCGTCGCCGCCCCCAGCTTCTCGACGAAATCGGCGCGCGAGGTGATGCGCGGCGACGGCGAATCGGCGCCGATCACGCCGGCGTTGCGCATCACGCCCACGATCTGCTTGTCCAGTTCGTCGCGGTCGGTGATGATCAAAATGCGCGCGTCAGGGTCGTGCTCCAGCAGCCACTTGGCGATCAGCACCATCAGGATGCTCTTGCCGCTGCCCTGGGTGTGCCAGATCACGCCGCCCTCGCCGCGGGCGATGCGCTGCTGCGCCGCCTTGACGCCGAAGAACTGGTGCGGCCGCGGCACCTTCTTGTGCCCGGCGTCGAAGATGATGAAGTTGCGGATCAGGTCGAGCAGGCGCGGCTTGTTGCACAGCTGAATCAAAGGGCGGTCCAGCAGCACGCCAGGCGATGAGTCGGACGCCGCGGGTTCTTCGTCCTTCCACTCGACGAAGAACTGCTCCGGCGTGCCGGTGGTGCCGTAGCGCAGCCCCTGCGAATCGCTGCCCGCCAGCACCAACTGCACCGTGCTGAAGAAGCCCTTGTTGAAGATGTCCTCCTGGTTGGTGATGAGCTGGCGCACACCATCGGCCAACTCCACCGAACTGCGCTTCAACTCAATCACCGCGATGGCCAGGCCGTTCAGGTACAGCACGATGTCGGGCCGGCGCTGGTAGCCGCCCTTGAGCGTCACCTCTTCAGCCAGCGCGAAGTCGTTGTTCTCCGGATTCACCCAGTCGATCAAGTGCACCGTCTCGTGCGCTTGCCCGGCGGCGGTCTGTACAGGCACCCCATAGCGCAGCCACTGATAGGTCCGCAGGTTGGCCTGGTACAGGGTGACACCTGTGGAATCGGCCGCTGTTTCCAGCTTCTGCAGCGCCGCGCCGATCTGCGCCGGCGTGTAGCCGCGGGCGGCCAGGTTGTCGCGTAGCAGCGCCGTCTCGACGGCTCGGTTGTTCTCACGCTGGTGCCAGTCGCCCAAGGGGCGGTAGCCCAATCCGCCGGCCGAAACGGGTGCCGTGAAGCGGTGGGCGACGCGGTTCTGCGTCACACGTTCGCGGCGCAGTGCAAGGCTCACCGGGGGCCACCTGTCTGAGCCGCCAGCGAGGCCGCTACCGCCTTGCCCCGTGGCGTGAGCCGGTAGCGCTGCAGGCGGCTTCGGGGCTTGTCCGGAATGGTCATCTCCAGCAACCCCAGTGACACGGCGACCTGCTGGTACTGTTGGCGGAAGTGCTTCTCGTCGCTCAGTCGCAAGGCGGCCATCAACTCCGACCGGCTCATCTCGCCCCGGATCACGCCCAGCAGGCGAGCGACTTCGGGGGTGACTTCGGGGGTGACTTCGCCATGAGGGACCGGCGCACTTGTCGACCCGCCTGCGCGCTGGACCCAGCCCAGGTACGCCGCATCGAAGGGAAACGTCATCCACAAACCTCCAGCGTCCTGCTGCAACCGCGGCTCGGGCACGCCAGCCTGCCGGCAGGCGCTGAAGATGCGTTCGATTCCCCTGCCCCAGGCCTCGATCTCGCCAGCCCGGAAGAAGGCGTTGGCCACATCGGGATTGTGCGGCTGCGAGGCATGCGGTCGCAGCAGCGTCTCGGCTGTCCAGCCTTCGGGCAGCACGGCCGGGTTCCACAGCACCAGTTGGTCGTCGTGGACGCGGACCTGCACCGGCGCTGGCACCATGTAGTCTCGGTGCACCAACGCGTTCAGCACCGCCTCGCGCAGCGCTTCGCGTGGCACGGGAAAGCGTTCCACGCGCACGATGTCCTGGTAGCTCACCGCCGCCTTCAAGTACTTGGTGAGCAGCAGGTCCAGCGTCTGCCGCACCTGCGTGAACAGGTCGCCGTTGACCTCGTCGTGGTAGACCAGTTCGGCTGCTTCGCGGAAGAAGCCGATCTTCACGAAGGCGCCGCCCACGTGGCGCAGTGGGTCGGGGTGGAACAGCAGCACCGCGGCGCGCTTGAGGTAGCCGCCTTCGGTCAGGCGCAGTCTGTCCAACAGCGCAGCATCGGGTTCGGCCAGCGCCGCCTCATCCAACCGGCCGCTGCGCGTGGCCAGGGTCCGAAACTGTGCAAAGGCGCCAGGTGACAGGTCGGCCAGCGCAACGCCGGGCAGGGGCGCACCGTCCCAAGTGCGGCCATAGCGACGCAGCAGAAAGTGGTCCAGCGCGGCGCCCTTCAGCTCTTGCAGCGTGCTTCCGCTGCGCTGGTAGTAGTGGCCGCGGTAGCTGATCGGCGTGGGGTAGGCGGGCGTCACCACCTCCAGCAGATCCTGCCCGCCCTCCTGGCGCAGGTTCACTTGCACCACCACCCCCAGCAGATCACGCGCCTTGTTGGGCAAGTCTTCCAGCAGCTTGCGCGCATTGGGCACACCCACCAGGCGGCCCGCATCATCGCGCCCGATGACCAGCGTGCCGCCTTGGGCGTTGGCAAAGGCGCAGACCCATTTCAGGTGGTCGTCGCGCCAGACCGCCTTCCACTCCAGTTGCTGGTCTTCGGCGCTCATGCCAGGCGGATCCTTCCGGTCAGGAGTTCCTGCATCATCCCAAGCTTGAGGGCGCGGGTCTTGTCGCGGCGGGCCTCGAGGGCGGTCAGTTCGGCGTCCATGTCCGCAAGAACGGCGGCGATGGCTGATTGCTCTTGAACTTGAGGGGCCGCGAATTCGCGCTCCTTCAGGAACTTGAAGTGGCGGTTGTACCCGGTCGGCTCCACCCCTTGGTATTGCAGCTGGAGTGCGTGGAACCGAGTGCACTGCCCGTCCTTGCCAACCAGAAGCTGCGTGCCATCTGCTCCAACCAAGAAGTCGAACTCAATGAACTTCACTATGCATGTGTGATCTCCGAACACGATCACACCCCCTCGCGGGCAAAAGAAGCGCTGCTCGCCCTTGTCAGAGAAGCCAACAATTGCCTTCTTGCCTTGATCAACGACTGGGTAGCGACCGTTCGATTGGTAGTCGATGGTCTGGATTTGGTGGGCCTTGGCGTTGACCCGGCTGAGTACGTCGGCGAAGGGCTTCACCTCCCACTCGCCCTGAAAACCCGGAAGCCGGATCTGGCCAGTGAGGAGTTGCTGCATGGCAGCCTGCTTGAGGTCGCGCTTCTTGGCGATGAGGCGGTCCAGCCCGGCCAGCAGCGAGTCCATGTCGCTGAGCGCTGCCGCGATGGCCCGCTGCTCTGCGGCTGGCGGTACGGGCATCGGCACTTCCATGAATTTCTCGCGAGGAAGATGTGCAATGCTCGTCTGCGTCACATAGTTCGCAAGCAGGCCCCCGTCTGACCAACGACGAAGCAAAGCGGCCATCACCTGCGGGTTGAACCCACGGAGCGGGCGAAGGCGATGAAGTGCCTTCTGGTAGTAGCACTCGTCGATCGGCGCATCCCATATTGCGCAGCGCCCGACCTCACCGCCTTCGCAGACAAGCAGGTCGCCCTCCTGCAAGCGATACTTCTCGATGTCGGCGCGCGAGAGCGGGACAGTCGGCAATGCACTGATGTCGATGCGATCCCACTGAACAGCTTTGTTGCCAAGGTACGGCTTTGGTACGCCGACGTTTCTCTCAGCGTCCAGCATCTTTCCGAGCTTCACCTCGAACTCGTGGCCGACCGTGGACACCTCCCACTGGTCGGGGATCCACCCCGCCTCGGTCTGCCTGTAGCCCAGCCTCACTTCCACGTTGCCCCCATCTTTGCGAGGTGTCCTTCCACCCGGGCCGCCAGCAACGCCACCTCGTCGGTGAGCTGCGGCAGCGGCGTGGCGTAGCGTTCGGCTAACTCACGGATGCGGCCGGTCAGCGTCTGCGAGACGCGGTCAAGCTCGCCCTGCACACTGGCGGCCAGCCGCGCCATCCACTTGTCGTCCACCACCAGCGACTTGACGTCAACCTCGGTCAGCTTGGGGTACTTTTCGAAGGCCAGCTTGTCGAGCGCGGCATCGGCATCCTTGACCTGCTTCTTCAGCGCGGCGACCTGGGTGCCCAGGTCCAGCCACTGCTTGAGGAGCTTCAGCTCTTCCACGCCGTCGCGGTCGTTGCCGATCTCGCGGATGCGGTCCTTCACGCCGGCGGCGGTAATGCTGTCGTAGCCAGCAAACACGGCGTCGTCACCGCCTTGCTCTTCCTCCACCTCGGTCTGGCTGGCCGATGCAGCGTCCAGTTCGGCCTGCAGCGCCTCGATCGCGGCCTGCTCCTTGGCGAAATAGCGGGCGACGATCAAGTGCTTGGGAACCAGGTCGCAGGTCCAACCGCGATCCTTGGTCTTGCCCTTCTTGTCGGTCTCCAGGATGCGGCTGGTCTTGGCCACCCAGCCGTCGGCGGCGATCAGGTAGGCGTCGTCCTGCATCGTCTCGGCCGCAAAGTCCATCAGGTGCTGGTAGAGGTCGTAGGCGTCGAGCAGCGGCGCTTGGCTGAAGGCGGCGAGCAGCGCTTCGGCAATGTCCTCGATCAGTGGCTTGGGGTGGCCGCCCTGGCCGAAGGCGGTGAGGCGGGGCGTGACGGCCGCGCGCCAATCGGTGAAGCGACGGGTCGCCGCCTGGTTGAAGGCGGTGAATTCGGCGTGGCCCAGGATGGCGGGCTTGAGTTCGGCAAGCGGCAGCGTGAGGCGCGCGTAGCCAGCATGGCCGGCCGGCGCGAAGAAGCCGCTGCGCACGCCAGGCAGCACCTGCCAGTAGGCGGCCAACGGGCTGGCGGAGTCGTCCAGGTCGCGCTCGGGGATGCCACCGCGCATGTGGCCGACGATGTCCTGCAAGTCCTCGGGCTCGCTGCTGTCGATGTATCGCGGCAGGTTGAGGTTGAAGTCGTTCTTCGCGTCGGCAATCTCTGTTAGCGGCACCAGGCGGGCGTAGCGCGGCACGTCCAACTGCTTGGTGAAGGTGTCGACGATGCGGTGGATGTCCTGTTCGCGCAGACGGTTCTTGTTGCCGTCCTTGATGTAGCCCCTGCTGGCGTCGATCATGAAGATGCCACCCTGCTCACGCTGGCGGGCCGCGGAGCCGGCCTTGTCCAGCACCAGGATGCAGGCTGGAATGCCGGTGCCGTAAAACAGGTTGGCAGGCAGGCCGATGATGCCTTTCAAGATGCCGGAGCGGACCAGCTGCCGGCGGATGACAGCCTCGGCATTGCCGCGAAACAGCACGCCGTGCGGCAGGATGCAGGCGCCACGGCCGGTACCCTTCATCGAGCGGATGACGTGAAGCAAGTAGGCGTAGTCACCCTGCTTGGTTGGCGGCACGCCCCAAGCGAAACGCTGGTACGGGTCGTTGGCCGGCGTCAGGCCTGTGCTCCAGGTCTTGTCGCTGAACTTCGGGTTGGCGACCACGACGTCGTAGGTGCGCAGCTGATGACCATCCAGGAACTTCGGGTTCGCCAGCGTGTTGCCGGTCAGGATGCTGGCGGTGGGGAAGTCGTGCAGGATCATGTTCATGCGCGCCAAGCCGGCGGTGCTCACGTCCATCTCCTGGCCTTCCAGGGTGATGTGTGTGCCGGCCTGGGCCGCCACCTTCAGCAGCAGCGAGCCGGAACCGCAGGTGGGGTCGTAGGCGGTGGTCGATGCCTTGGCGTTGGCCCGAGAGATGCCGATGACCTGGGCGATGATGCGGCTGACCTCGGACGGCGTGTAGAACTGGCCCTTGCTCTTGCCACTCTCGGTGGCGAAGTGGCGCATCAGGTACTCGTAGGCATCACCCAGGATGTCGTCGTTGTCGGCGCGGTTGCCCGAGAAGTCGAGCTCGGGCTTCTGGAAGATGCCTATCAGGTTGCTCAGCCGCTCGACCATGGCCGAGCCTTCGCCCAGCTTGTTGGGGTCGTTGAAGTCGGGGAAGTCGCTGCGCGCCAGGCGGCTGTTGGCGTCGATCAGCGGCTGAATGACCTGGGTGTTGATCTTGTCGCCGATGTCGGCCTTGCCCTTCAGCGCCACCATGTCCTTGAAGCTGGCGCCCGGCGGGATGACCACCGGCGGCGCGAAGTCGTCGCTGTTGCCGTACTTGTCGCTGATGTACTTGATGAACAGCATGAACAGGACGTAGTCCTTGTACTGGCTGGCATCCATGCCGCCGCGCAGTTCGTCGCAGCTGGCCCAGAGGGAGGAATAGAGGTCGGACTTCTTGATGGCCATGGGGCGGTTTCAGGTGCCGTTCGAGGCAACGATGTCGTTGAAGACGGTGGCTGCCGCTGCTTCGTGCGGCGGTGCAAGGCGCACGGTCCAGTAGTTGCCGGCCTCCTGCTGCACGGTCAGCAGGTCGTAGGTGCGCAGCATGTCCAGCAGGCCGGAGTGGCCGTAGGTTTGGGGCGAGAAGGCCGGGTCGGTGCGCTTGAGGTATTGCCCCAGGGGGCCGAGGTGGACCTTGCCCTCGGCGGTGTCGGCCGCCATCAGCTTGACGGCCTCCACCACCATCAGCGGCCGGCGCTTGGGGGCGGGCTTGGCCGCTTCGGGCTTGGGCGCGGCCGGCTTGGCATCGCTTGGCTTTGGCGCCAGCGCCGCACCATTAGGGGCCGGCTCGGGCGCGCCGGCAGGCTTCACCCACTCGAAGGACTGGTCGCTGGCGTTGCGCAGTGCATCCGGGGTCTTCGCCTCGCCGACGATGTGTACCGTGGCGCCGCGCTCGCGCAACTTGCGACAGAGGTAAGCGAAGTCGGAGTCGCTGGTGACGAGGCAGAAGGTATCGGCGCGGTCGTCGAACAGGGCCTCCACGGCATCCAGGGCCAGGGCGATGTCGGAGGTGTTCTTGCCCGAGGCGTACTGGTACTGCAGGCAGGGAGTGAAGGCCAGGCGGACGAGGGCCTCCTGCCACTTGTTGGCCAGCGTGGCGTGGTTGCCGTAGCCGCGGCGCAGGACGACACGGCCGAACTGGGCGACAACCCGGAGCGCGTGCTCCAGAACCTCGGGGCTGGTGTTGTCGCAGTCGACCAGCACTGCAACGCGCGATTCGGCCTGCAGGGCCTGAACATTGGCCATCTTCCCCCCCGAGTTTCTGGCAATGGTACGGTCTGCTCGAGGAGTTTGGCTCCTCCTGGCTGCCTTAGGCGCCGATCAGCCTTTCATTGGTTGGATGTTGGGGGAGCTTGGAGCGTAGTCCCTTGGTCAGGGGAGCGCGGCGATCGGCGTTGACACCGCAAGCTGCGGCAAGTTGATCGCTCTTGGGCCAGCGCTCCGCTTCTTGCTCGGGACGTCTGCACCCATGGCCTTCAATGCTCCGTTGGCGTCGTCGTAAAGCATTGCAGCAACGACTGCAATGGCAACGCCCGAGAGGCCCGCCAACGAGGTGTCGAAGACATGGTCGACGAAAGCCATTGACTCCAGGCGAGCGGTCACTTTCGGCATCGCATCCTTGAGCCATGCCCTGGGGATGTGTTGATCGACCAGGTCCTTGACCTCCGGAAACCGGCCGGCCGCGTCAGCGGTCATGCTGAGCGCCTTCGCCCGCCGACTCAGCACTGCCGAGCAGTGCCCGCGCGAGGGGATGAACTGCCCTTCAAGAATTGCGTTCGAGATCTGCATCGCGCGAGTGACATGAACACTGCGCCGCATGCGCTCGAGCAACTCAGTGCTGGACGGGGTGGCCACCCCAAGATGCTCGTGGGGCAGGTGGACCAGGTGGTTGCTCCGTGGCACGAATTGCAGTTCATGGCCATGGTCCCGACAGAAGAGCTGCCCTGGCAGCTGATGGCTGCGGCGCCAGTAGGAGAAGGGGAGGTGGTTGAGGTCGTCTTCCGCGCACCGAGGACACAGCCAGGTCTGGAGCCTCATGGGTCTTGAGAACATGAACTTGCCGTCGATGTCCGCAGCCCGACGTGCGATGACCTCGTGGTCGCTTGTTCGATCGACCGCGATCTGGGCCGGCCACAGGGTGTGACGCAGCACGATGTCGGAAGTCGGCATCCCCAGAGCCATTGAAATCATGCCGATGAAACTCAGGGGGCTTTCGGTGTCGTCGCGGCGGTGAGCCATGAAGTTGCGAAGCGCGGGCTCGACTCCCACTCTCACGGAGATGTCGCTCAGGCGTGAGAGGCGGCCGCGATAGCCTTCCAGCCACTCGTCAGGCTGGATTGTGGGGATGATCATGGGCGCGCTCGCTGAAGGATCGGTGCTGTGTTTTGCGATGTCGGGTGGTGGCGTGCACGAGTCGCGCGACGCCGGCCGGAGTTGGGCGCCGCTGATCAAGGGCCTCGAAGTGGTCGCAGGACTTGATGCCGGCACCGTCGCTTTCCACGACCCCCATTGCGTGCGGCTGTGCCCCAGCAACCCCGACAGGCTTTACCAGCAGAACCACTGCGGCATCTACCGACTCGACCGGTCGGAAGGGCCCTGTGGCGACCCATCCGCAGACACCTGGAAGCGCATCGGCCGCAAGATGCCCAAGCGTGTGGGCGACATTGGCTTCCCGATGGTCGTGCACCCGCGCGACGCCGACACGGCCTGGGTCTTCCCGATGGACGGCACCACCGTCTGGCCGCGCACCAGCCCCGACGGCCGCCCGGCGGCCTATGTCACGCGCAACGCCGGCCGCACCTGGCAGCGGCTGGACCAGGGCCTGCCGGAGAGCCAGGCCTGGTGGACCTTGAAGCGCCAGGCGATGACGGTTGACGCGCAGGCGACGCCTGCGCTGTACCTGGGCACCACCAGCGGCGAACTGTGGATCGGGCGTGACGAGGGTGCGCGCTGGTCCAACATCGCCCGGCATCTGCCGGAGATCTACGCGGTCGAAGTCGTAGAGCGCACATGATCCACGGGTGCGGCAAGGGACGATCGAGGACGGTTCGATGAAGGCGTTGATTCCGGGCGCCCTGCGGTCGTACACGCGCGAATCGCAGGTCGAGGCCGTCGGCCACACGTTGGACGAGCTGTTCGAGGATCTCGAGCGCCGCTACCCCGGACTGCGTTTCCGCGTGGTCGACGAGCAGCGCCTGCTGCGGCCCAACATGCGCATATTCGTGAACGGCATCGGCGTTCGCGAGCTCCAGCATGCCCTGAAACCGGAGGACTTCGTGGCCGTCGTGCTGGCGCTCAGCGGGGGCTGAGGCTGCCGGACGTGAGAGTGCTGGCCGACTGGTGTCGGCAAGCTCCGGGCCTTGAGGCGTGGGCCGCTGGCTCGTCGCGGCTAGCGTCGCAGCGCCGGCGCAGTTGCAGGGGCGGGCGCACAGTCCAGGGGCGTGGTCCGCTGAACTCGTGTCCTTCATGTACGACCGACTCCACAAGCAGTTGAGCGACACCAGGGAATGAGGTCCGACGAGAAGCACGATTGCTGACAGCCCCCACCGTCAACAGCTGGCCGGGACCCGGTTTGCCCGGAAGGCCGCTGTGTGGCGGAGCGGCGTGATCGGCGGGTCTACGGCGAGGAGATCGAGTCAGCGAAGACCCGCCGTCGACCCAAGCCCGACGTAGACGCTCCTCCATTCAGTGCCTGGAAGCGATCGATCACCACCGGAGCCTGCCAACTCCTGGAATGGCGCCTTGTTGAAGTGCGGACCGGGTGCGTGCGCCGTTGCAGCGTTCGACGCCGTCGTGTACACATTTCAGTGTGTACAAGCAAGGAGTCCATCATGCCCCGTGCTGTCGTTGAAGATGACAGTCGGCTGGCGCTTGCGTGTTCGCGCTGACGACAAGGCGACGCTGATGCGTGCGGTGGCGTTCGAACATGCCGACATGACTGACTTCGTTCTGCGCCATGCACTGGACGCGGCCCGAAAGATCATCGAGCAGTCAAAGCATGTACCCCTGTCGGAGCGCGACAGCCTGCGCGTGCTTGATGCGCTGGAGTACCCACCGGCACCGGGTTCGAGGCTTCCGGGGGCGGCGCGCCGCATGCCCAAAGGCAGATGAATCCTGGCAATCGGCGCGAGACCCCGATCTCGAAGGCGCACGACCGCGACGCCTTCGATTGCGGGGAGCCTGCGCTGAACGAGTCCCTGCGCCGCCATGCGCGGCAGAGCCACATGAGCGGGGGCGCGAAGACCTTTGTCGCCACACCCCTTGGCGAGGAAGGACGGGTACTGGGCTTCTACAGCCTGAGCCCGGCCTCGATTGACTGCGCGCGGACGCCCATGCTCGCAAAGAAGGGGCTGGCCCGGTACGGCGTGCCGGTGTTTCGCCTGGGGCGCCTGGCCGTGGATCTGACCCTGCAGGGCCAAGGTCTGGGCGGTCAATTGCTGTTGGCCGCCGGATGCCGTTGCATTGGCGCCGCCGCCGAGGTCGGGGGTGTTGCCCTGTTGATCAACGCCAAGAGCGACCGGGTCGCCGGCTGGTACGGGACCTGTGGCGCCACCTCCTTGCTCGATGCTCCCAGGTCGCCGGTGCTGCCGCTTGCCACCATCGAGGCTGGTCTGAAGGCGGCGCGGCGCGTGTAGCGGGGTGATGACATGGAGCGCGAGATCGCGCTCATGAAGAGCGGCAGGAACACCCGCACCGAGTCCAGCTGTCGTCGCCGGGGCGCATCGCGATCCACAGCCTGGTCTGAAGCGCCTGGCGCCCTTTGGAGCACCAGCCTTGGGTGTGGCACGCGCGCGCCGGGCCGACTGCCCCTCGCCGAACACCGCAGCCGCGCCTGGCGCTTCATTTCCGGCGCATCCCGGGCCTCGCTCGGCCCGCTGTCCAATCCCTTGCGGATGTCCCGGCGCAACTGCTCGAGCTTGGCGGTGCGCAGGCGACCCTGCTCGTCCATCGGACGCAGCGCCTCGCGCCCACGCCGCGCGGATCCGCCTGCCGCAAACGTCGGCACCGTTTGCCGGAAAATCCCGCCCGACCCACGCCGATCGAGGAGACACCCGTGAACGACGCCCAACAGCCGCCCCCAGTGCCCGACCGTCTGTGCACCGACCCGCGCAGTCCGCATCACATCGCCGCGGCGTTTGAAC
>JACZKT010000291.1 GCA_014859905.1 Rubrivivax sp. | reverse complement strand
GGCCAAGACCTGGCCCACGGGGACGATGGCGCTGTCGGTGCTGCTGCTGCTGCTCGGCTACCTGCTGCTGTACTACCTCTAGCCGGCGGCGAGGCGGTCGAAAAAATGCCCCTCGCCGTCGCCAGCGAGGGGCCAAGCTCCTGGCCGCCGAACCGCACCCTGACGGTGCGACGGAATTCGACGGCGCCCAACCGTACCCCGAAACGGCCCGTGCCCGCAACCGGGCATGCGACGAGGAACTTTTCTCGACGGCCGCTTCCGCGACCTACTCGACGAAGTGGGTGAACCCGGACACGGGCTCGCGCTCGGTGACCGGCGTGTTCTCGACCGCAGCCGGGTCGGCATATCCAAGCGACATGCCGCAGACCACCGTCTCGCGCTCGCCCAGGCCGAGTTGGCGCTCGATGATGCGGTGGAACTGCGTGAACGCCGCCTGCGGGCAGTTGTCCAGGCCGCGCGCGCGCGCCGCCACCATGACGCTCTGCAGGAACATGCCGTAGTCGAGCCAGCTGCCCTGCCGCAGCACGCGGTCGATCGTGAATTCCGGCGTGCTGTTCATGCGGTCCTGGCAAGCGGCCGCAGCGCCGCCAGAAGTGGAGCCGGCAAGGGTACCGGGCGGCGTGTGGCGCGGTCGACGTAGACGTGGACGAACTGCCCCACCGCCGCCGACAAGGGCGCGCTGTCGGCAAACAGGCCCAGTTCGTAGCGCACACTGGAGCGCCCGATGTGGGCCACGCACAGGCCGGCGTGAACCGCCTGCGGGAACGCCATCGCATCGAAGTAGTGGCACTGCGTCTGCACCACCAGGCCGATGACGGCGCCGTGGTGGATGTCCAGCGCGCCGGCCTCGATGAGGTAGCCGTTCACTGCGGTATCGAAGAGGCTGTAGTGCACGACGTTGTTGACGTGGCCGTAGACATCGTTGTCCATCCAGCGTGTGTGGAGGGTGCGGAACAGCGGGAAGTGTTCGCGCGGCAAGGGACGGTGACGTTCGCTCATCGAACACATTCTTCCACTGCGCGCAACCCGTGCCAGGCCCGCCATGCGGCCAGCGCCTCGGCCAGCGTGCGACGCTGGATGGCCACCGTGGTGGCCAGGTTGCGGCCGTAGCCGCCGGCCATCGACAGTGCCACCGGGATGCGCCGCTCGCGCAGCGCGGCCAGCATACGCCGGTCGCGTTCGGCCAGGCCACCCGCGGTGAGCTTGAGGCGGCCGAGGCGATCGTCCTCGTGCGCGTCGGCGCCGGCCAGGTAGAAGGCCAGGCCGGGCGGCGTGCTGCCATGGTGCGCCCAGGCCGCGGCCAGCGCAGCGTCGAGTGCCGCCAGGTAGTCCGCGTCGGTGCAGCCGTCGGGCAGTTCGACATCGAGGTCGCTGGCTTCCTTGCGCAAGGGGAAGTTCTTCGCGCCGTGCATCGACAGCGTGAACACCGTCGGATCGTCGCGGAAGATGGCTGCCGTGCCGTTGCCCTGGTGCACGTCGAGATCGATCACCAGCACGCGCAGCAGGCGCCGCCGGTGGCGGTGCCATTCGGCCTGCATCAGCCGCGTCGCCACGGCCACGTCGTTGAAGACGCAGTAGCCGGAGCCCTTGTGCGCGTAGGCGTGGTGCGTGCCGCCGGCCAGGTTGGCGGCCACGCCTTCATCGTCGAACAACGCCGCGCGCGCGGCCATGATCGTCGCGCCGACCGAGCGCCGCGAGCGTTCGACGAGTTGCGCGGACCAAGGCAAACCGATCTCACGCTGCTGCGCTGCCGACAGGGTGCCGTCCACCACCGAGCCGATCCACCCCGGCTCGTGCGCCAGTGCCAGTTCGCCGTCGCTGGCCGGCTGCGCCTCGGCCACGCGCACGCCCGGCAAGCTGGTTTCGGTGGCTTGCCGCAGCAGCCGGTACTTGGACACAGGAAAGCTGTGTCCCGGCGGCAGCGGCAGCACGAAGGCGTCGGAGTGATAGGCGAGCACGAACGGCGATTCTAGGAATTGCCCCCTAGATTGCTGCGATGCAGCAAAAAGTGCTTGCATTGCAGCGAGAGAACCCTATACTTCATTTCATGTTGCAGCGCAGCAAAGAAGTACAGGCAGCGCGGCACGGTCCCCCCGCCTCACCTTTCTTTGGAGATACACCATGACCTTCACCCCTGAACAAATGATGGCTGCCCACAAGGCCAATGTCGAAACGCTGTTCGGTCTCACCGCCAAGGCTTTCGAAGGCGTCGAGAAGCTCGTCGAACTCAACCTGCAAGTGGCCAGGACCACGCTGAGCGAAGCCGCCGAAACCGCGCAGGCGACGCTGGCCGTCAAGGACGCGCAGGAACTGCTCGCCCTGCAAGCCAGCCTGCTGCAGCCGGCTGCCGAGAAGGCGGCTTCCTACAGCCGCCACCTCTACGACATCATGGCCGGCACCAACGCCGAAGTGACCAAGGTCGCCGAAGCCCAGATGGCCGAAGGCCAGAAGAAGACCCTGGCCCTGGTCGACAACGCCGTGAAGAACGCACCTGCCGGCACCGAGAGCGCCGTCGCGCTGGTGAAGTCGGCCGTCGCTGCGGCCAGCAACGCCTTCGAGAGCGTGCAAAAGGCCACCAAGCAGGCTAGCGAAGTCGCCGAAGCCAACTTCCAGGCCATGACCAACACGGCCGTCAAGGCCACGCAAAGCGCCACCAAGGCCGCCAAGCGCGCCTGACAGTGATTTGCGGCTGAACTTTTTCGGCCGCACGGCCTCTACACAAGGCCTGTTGCTTTGCTTCGGGCCTCTTGTGTGAAGGGTTGACTCCTCAGCACCTTGAAATCCCTTTCTGGTGCTTTTTCGGCCCGGTCCAACGACCGGGCCGTTTTCTTGTGCGCGGCCGATCAGTGCGTCAGCGCCGCGATGCGTGCCCTGATCTGGGGCAGCAGACGCAAGGCAGCCTCACGGCCGGCCTGGATGGCGCGGGCGCGGGCGCCGAAGTCGGCGCTGGACATGCCCGCCATTGCCGGCCGCAGCACCAGGTCGGCGTCGCGCAGCTCGAACTGGCTGATGCTGCGGCCCATGATGGCAAAGGTCTGCAACAGCATCTTCATCACGTCGCCGGTGGCAGCCCCGTCGGGCGGCGCGGTGATGTCGACGGCAATCACCATCTCGGCGCCCATCTGTCGCGCATAGCGCACCGGCACGGGCGACACCAGCCCGCCATCGACGTACTCGCGGCTGCCGATGCGCACCGGCTGGAACACCGCCGGCACGGCGCTGGACGCGCGCACGGCACTGCCGGTGTCGCCGCGCTGGAACAGGATCCCGTCGCCGCTGTCCAGGTCGGTGGCCGCGATGCCCAGCGGCAGCTTCATCTGCTCGATGCCGAGGCCTGCGGTGTGCTGGCGCACATAACGCGCCAGCGCCTCGCCGCGGATCAGGCCGCGGGCCGGAAACGACCAGTCGGTGATTGCGCCCTCGTCCATGCCCAGCGCCAGCGTTGCCAGCTCGGGCCCGGACTTGCCTGACGCGTAGAGCGCCGCCACCAGGCTACCGGCCGAGGTGCCGACCACCAGGTCGGGCTGGATGCCCGCCTCTTCGAGCACC
>JACZKT010000290.1 GCA_014859905.1 Rubrivivax sp. | reverse complement strand
GGATGATGACCGCCACGCTGCTGGTGATCTTCATGGCGGTGCCGGGCCTGGCACTCTTCTACGGCGGCCTGGTGCGCAGCAAGAACATGCTGTCGGTGCTGATGCAGGTGATGGTCGTGTTCGCCCTCATCAGCGTGCTGTGGGCGGTGTACGGCTACAGCCTGGCCTTCGGCGGCGAGGGCCTGATCATCGCGGGGCTGGGCAAGATGTTCCTCGCCGGCGTCACGGTGGACAGCCTGGCCGACACCTTCAGCGCCGACGTCAAGCTGCCCGAGTACGTGTTCATCGCCTTCCAGGCCACCTTTGCGGGCATCACCTGCGCGCTCATCGTCGGCTCCTTCGCCGAACGCATGAAGTTCTCCGCCGTGCTGCTGTTTTCGGTGCTGTGGTTCACGTTCTGCTACCTGCCCATCGCCCACATGGTTTGGGGTGCCGGCGGCTACCTGCTCGACAAGGGCGCGCTCGACTTCGCCGGCGGCACCGTCGTGCACATCAACGCCGGCGTCGCCGGCCTGGTGGGTGCCTACATGCTGGGCAAGCGCATCGGCTACGGCAAGGAAGCGATGGCACCGCACAGCCTGCCGCTGACCATGGTCGGCGCCTGCCTGCTGTGGGTGGGCTGGTTCGGCTTCAACGCCGGCTCCAACCTCGAGGCCACGGCCGGTGCCGCGCTGGCTTTCATCAACACGCTGTTTGCCACGGCGGCGGCGGTGCTGGCCTGGTGCGTGGGTGAAAGCCTGAGCAAGGGCAAGGCCTCGATGCTGGGCGCCGCATCGGGCGCGGTGGCCGGCCTGGTGGCCATCACGCCGGCCTGCGGCTCGGTGGGGCCGATGGGCGCCATCATCATCGGCGGCCTGGCCGGCTTCGTCTGCCTGTGGGGCGTGAACGGCCTCAAGCGCATGCTCGGCGCCGACGACTCACTGGACGTGTTCGGCGTGCACGGCCTGGGCGGCATTCTCGGCGCGCTGCTCACCGGCGTGTTCACGGCGCCCGGGCTCGGCGGCACGGGCAAGGCCGACTTCTCGATCGGCTCGCAGGTGCTGATCCAGGCCGAGGGCGTGCTCATCACCATCGTCTGGTCGGCGGTGGTGGCCTTCATCGCCTACAAGATCGTCGACATGGTGCTGGGACTGCGCGTGCCGGAGGACGAAGAGCGCGAAGGCCTGGACATCACCTCGCACGGCGAGACCGCGTACAGCAAGTGAAGTGAGATGGCGGACGGCTCGAGCCGTCCGCGAGCGGGGGGGGACGGTGCCTGGCGCCCGTCTCCCCCGCTCTGTCTTGGGGCGCCGTGTGGACCGCAGATGCCTAGAATCCTTCTCTGCCCGTTCCGAGCCCGCCATGGTCCCGCACCTCACCACCGCCCTCACCAGCCCGATCAACGAGCTCGAGGCGCGCATCCTCGAGTCGATGCCCGCCATCGAGCGCTGGTTCCGGCTCGAATGGATGGAGCACACACCCCCCTTCTACACCTCGGTCGACCTGCGCAACGCCGGCTTCAAGCTGGCACCGGTGGACACCAACCTCTTCCCTTCCAGCTTCGACCGCCTCGCGCCCGAGATGCTGCCGCTGGCGGTGCAGGCGGCGATGGCCGCGATCGAGAAGATCTGCCCCGAGGCCAAGAACCTGCTGCTGATCCCCGACAGCCGCACCGCCAACCCCTACTACCTGTACAACGTGCAGCGGCTGGTGCAGATCTTCAGCCAGGCCGGCCTCAACGTGCGCCTGGGCGCGCTCGACGAAGCCGTGACCGCGCCCACCAAGCGCGTCCTGCCCGACGGCAGCGAACTCGTCGTCGAACCCCTGCTGCGCACGCGCGGGCGCCTGGGGCTGAAGAACTTCGACCCCTGCACGATCCTGCTCAACGACGACCTCTCGGCCGGCCTGCCGCCGGTGCTGGAGCACCTGCACGAGCAGTACCTGCTGCCGCCGCTGCACGCCGGCTGGACGGTGCGCCGCAAGTCGCGCCACTTCAAGAGCTACGAAGAGGTGGCCAAGAAGTTCGCCAAGCTGCTGGGCATGGACCCGTGGCTGATCAATCCCATGCACGCGCAGTGCGGCCAGGTCGACTTCAGCACCACGAGCGGCCTGGACTGCGTGAAGGGCAACGTCGAAGCCATGCTGACCAAGGTGCGCCGCAAGTACAAGGAATACGGCATCAACGAGAAGCCCTTCGTGATGGTCAAGGCCGACAACGGCACCAGTGGCCTGGGCCTGATGACGGTGCGCGACGTCAAGGACCTCGACGACGCCGAGCGGCTGGCGCGCCACCAGATGAGCGCCGCCCACGGCGGCACCGACATCACCGAGGTCCTGATCCAGGAAGGCGTGCCGACCTACGAGCGCATCGAGGACGCGCCGGCCGAACCGGTGGTGTGCATGATCGACCGCTACGTGGTCGGCGGCTTCTACCGCACGCATGCCGGACGCGCCTTCGACGAGAGCCTCAACGCCCCCGGTGCGGGTTACGTGCAGCTGGCCTTCGCCGAAAGCACGCAGCTGCCGCGCCCCGGCACCAAGCCCGGCGCCAGCGCGCCCAACCGCTTCTACATGTACGGCGTGATCGGCCGCCTGGCGATGCTGGCGGCGGCCTACGAGCTCGAAGCCACCGACCCCGACGCCGAGAGCTACGAGTAGGCGCGCCCTTCCTGCGCCGTGCACTGCCCTGACGCGGCCGCCGGCCGGCTGCCCCCGACTGCTTTGCTGCGGCACAGCATCCGCCGCCGCAGCGGCGCACAATCGCCGCCTTGCCGATGAGCGCCGCCCCCACCCACCGCACGCCTGGCGCGCTGGCCGCCCTGACGCTGGCGGCCGTCGGCGTGGTCTACGGCGACATCGGCACCAGCCCGCTGTACGCGCTGAAGGAAGTCTTCGCGCACGGCCGTGTGCCGCTGACGCCCGAGAACATCGTCGGCATCCTGTCGCTGGTGTTCTGGACCCTCACCCTCATCGTCTCGCTCAAGTACGTGGTGCTGATCCTGCGTGCCGACAACAACGGCGAAGGCGGGCTCATCGCGATGCTGGCGCTGGCCTCGCAGGCGGTGAAGCAGCGGCCCGCATTGCGCTCGCGGCTGCTGCTGCTGGGCATCTTCGGCACTGCCATCTTCTTCGGCGACGGCGTCATCACGCCGGCCATCAGCGTGCTCTCGGCTGTGGAAGGCCTGGAGGTGGCGGCGCCCGCGCTGCACCGCTGGGTGGTGCCGCTGACGCTGGCGGTATTGACGGCGCTGTTCGCCGCGCAGCGTTTCGGCACCGCCGTCGTGGGGCGGCTGTTCGGTCCCGTCACGCTGACCTGGTTCGTCGTGCTGGCGCTGCTGGGCGTGGTGCACATCGCGCAGCATCCGCAGGTGCTGGTGGCGCTGGGGCCGCAGTACGCGCTGGCCTTCGCGCTGGCGCAGCCGGGCACCGCCTTCGTCGCGCTCGGCGCGGTGGTGCTGTGCGTGACGGGCGCGGAAGCGCTGTACGCCGACCTCGGGCACTTCGGCAAGCGGCCGATCCGGCTGGCCTGGTTCTGCATCGTCATGCCGGCGCTGGTGCTGAACTACTTCGGCCAGGGCGCGATGCTGCTACAGCACCCGGAGAACGTGCGCAACCCGTTCTACGAGATGGCGCCGCCGTGGGCGCTGTTCCCGCTCATCGTGCTGGCCACGCTGGCCACCGTGATCGCATCGCAGGCGCTCATCACGGCGGCCTTCTCGGTCAGCAAGCAGGCGGTGCAACTGGGCTACCTGCCGCGGCTGCGCCTGCTGCACACCAGCGTGCGCGACACCGGGCAGATCTACGTGCCCTTCGTCAACTGGTCGCTCTACGCCTGCGTCGTGTTCGCGGTGGCGGTGTTCGGCTCGAGCAGCGCGCTGGCCTCGGCCTACGGCATCGCCGTCACCATCGACATGACCATCACCACGGTGATGACCTTCTTCGTCATCCGCTGGGCCTGGAAGCTGCCGCTGGCGGTGTGCGTGGCGGCGACCGGCCTGTTCTTCGTCGTCGACGTGACCTTCTTCGCCGCCAACGTGGTGAAGGTGCTCGACGGCGGCTGGTTCCCGCTGGTCATCGGCGGCGCCATGTTCACGCTGATGGTGACCTGGAAGCAGGGCCGCGCGCTGATGAGCGAGCGCCTGCGCGCGGAGGCCATCGGCCTCGACGACTTCATGAAGTCGGTGTTCCTGAGCCCGCCGCTGCGCGTGCCGGGCACGGCGGTGTTCCTCAGCGCCGAGAAGGGCGCCACGCCGGTGGCGCTGCTGCACAACCTCAAGCACAACAAGGTGCTGCACGAGCGCAACCTGTTCGTCGACGTGCAGCACCACGAGGTGCCGTGGATCGGCTTCGACCGCCGCTGCGACGTCCAGTCGCTGGGCCGCGACTGCTGGCAGGTGACGCTGCACTTCGGCTTCAAGAACGAGCCCGACGTGCCCGAGGCGCTGCGGCTGCTCGCCGGCCGCGGCGTCTTGCTCGACGCGATGGAGACCAGCTATTTCCTCAGCCGTGACACCGTCCTGCCCAGGATGCGCGGCGGCATGTCGCTGTGGCGCGAGAAGCTGTTCGCCAACATGCACCGCAACGCCGCCGGCGCGGCCGACTTCCTGCATCTGCCTACGAACCGCATCGTGGAGCTGGGCACGAAGCTCGAAATCTAGGAGCCTGTCGGGCTTTGGGTCGGGCCCGCGCTTCAGGCCGCCAGCAGGCCGCTGAACAACGGGTCCTGGCGGCTGCGCGGCCGGTAGGCGCCGACACGGCGCGCGATCTCGGCGATGTGCTCCGGCGTCGGGCCACAGCAGCCGCCGGCGAGGTTGAGGAAGCCGACGCGGGCAAACTCCTCCATCAGCGCGCCGGTGATGGCCGGCGTCTCGTCGAAGCCGGTCTCGGCCATCGGGTTGGGCAGCCCGGCGTTGGGGTAGCAGCTGATGTAGGTGTCACTGGCCACCTTGGACAGCTCTTCGATGTAGGGCCGCATCACTGCCGCGCCCAGGGCGCAGTTCAGCCCCACCGCCAGCGGCCGCGCGTGTCGCACCGAGTGCCAGAACGCGGCCACCGTCTGGCCGCTGAGGATGCGCCCCGAGGCGTCGGTCACGGTGCCGGAGATGATCACCGGCAGCCGCTCGCCCGTCTCTTCCATCAACTCGTCGAGCGCGAAGATCGCGGCCTTGGCGTTGAGCGTGTCGAAGATCGTTTCCACCAGGAACAGGTCGCAGCCGCCTTCCAGCAGCCCCTGGGCCTGTTCACGGTAGGCCGCACGCAACTCATCGAAACTGGTGTTGCGCGCACCGGGGTCGTTGACGTCGGGGCTGATGCTGGCGGTGCGCGGCGTGGGCCCGAGGGCGCCGGCGACGAATCGTGGCCACGCGGGGGTGGCACAGGCATCGACCGCCTGGCGCGCGATGCGCGCGGCGGCCACGTTCATCTCGCGCGCCAGGTGCGCCAGGCCGTAGTCTTCCTGCGCGATCGAGGTCGCGCCGAAGGTGTTGGTCTCGATGATGTCGGCGCCGGCCGCCAGGTACTGGGCATGGATCTCGCGGATGACGTCGGGCCGCGTCAAGACCAGCAGGTCGTTGTTGCCCTTGAGGTCTTTCGGGTGGCCGGCCAGCGCGGCGTTGCGAAAGTCGGCCTCACCCAGCTTGTGGCGCTGGATCATGGTGCCCATGGCGCCGTCGATGATGGCGATGCGCTGCTGCAGCAGGCCAGGCAGTGCGGCACCGCGCGTGTAGACGATGGGTCGAGGATTCATACGGCCATTGTAGGAAGCGCGTGCAGCGCCTGCGCATGCAACATGCCACTGCGAGGGCTGGCACGACGACGGCCCCCCGGCGCCGCACGGGCGCCGACTAGTGCAACACCACCGGCTGCTGCGCCAGCGCGGTGAAGCCGGCGATGAAGTCGTCGATGGCCCCTTCGTTGGGCCCCTCCTGCACCAGCGACTGCACGCCACGCTGAAAGCTTTCGGCAACGGCACCTTCAATGAAGATTTCCTTGCGCGCGAGCTTGTCCACGATCTCGAAGCCACCGCGCCGCGGCGTCGTGCCTTCTGTTGGCGCCGGCACGTCGAACTGCACGACGACATAGCTATCCGAGTTGTAGAGCATCTGCATGGCATCAACCTCCAGGCCTTGAACATGGGTGCCGCGGGCCGGAACTCAAGCCGCAGCCCGCAAATCAAGGCACCGTGTGCTGCTCCAGCACGAACTCGACGCTGCTGCCCGCCGGCTGCAGCAGCAGGTGCAGCCGCACCGGCAGGTGGTGCCGCGCCGGGTCCAGCCAGACGTCCACCTGCGTGTCGTAGGGCCGGCGCGGCTGCCGACGCAGGTGCAGCGCGTCGGCCACCGGGCCGCCGGGGGTGTGCACGGTCTGGCTTGCCAGAACGGTGAAGACCCACACTTCGGCGTCGCCTCGCGTGCCGGCGACGAACATCAGCACCTCGCTGCCGGGCGCGCGCAGCGCGGGCTCGGCGGCCATCACCGCGGGCAGCTGCAGCATCCAGCTCAGGCGATCCTGCGCGCCGGGCAGCAGCGGGTAGTGCAGCGACGGCCCGCTGAAGGTGATGCGGCCGGCCTCGTGCTGGAAGTTGACCGCACGCGCCTCGCGGCCGCTGCGGCCTTCGGTGTAACGCTCGGGCGCGATGCCGGTGGCGCCGAGCCCGCCCTGGCTGATCGAGCCCAGCCGCTGCCCGCCGGGGCCGGTGCTGTCCAGCGCCAGCAGATAGCGGCCGTCGGCCGGGCGCCAGCGCAGTTCGGCCTGCCCGCTGCTCGTGCCTCGCCGCAGCGCATAGCGCAAGGTGGCGGCTGGCGGCAGCCGGGTGG
>JACZKT010000289.1 GCA_014859905.1 Rubrivivax sp. | reverse complement strand
GCGGCGGCGTTGCTGCCAGGCCGGCGTAGACCAGGGTCCGGCCCGGCAGCAACGCCGCCGCAATGTGCGGAAACAGCAGATCACCGAGGTTGTGGCGATCGAAGGCACCGAACAGGATGATCGACTGGCCCAAGGCGGCCTCGGACATGCGCCTGGTTGATCGGCACGGCGCCTCGTCAACGCCTGGAAGCGGCTGCCTCGTCGTCGTCGTCGTCCGCGCCGCTGGGAACGAAGCTCACCCCGTGGTGCAGCAGATAGTCACGTATCAGTCGCCGAACCACCTGCGACGGCGTGACGTCCTGGCGCGCGCACAGCGTTTCGAACGCCTTCTTCTTTGCGGGATCGACCAGCACCGTCAAACGCGCGGTTTTCAGTTCCATGCGATCTCCATATGTCAATCTCGTTATCATTTTAGTATCATTCAGGACGATTCGGATGGCACGGCCAGCAGGGAAAACTCCAGCCCGCCGGGTCCCCGACTGGCGCTGCAAGGCACCGACCCAGGAGCTTCGACGACCACGCCCGACAACATCGGCAAGCGCACGGGCTGCCTACTCGCCGCCAGCAGCGGCGCCGAAACGCTGCACGAGCGGCGAACGTGACCGACAAGGAGGAGGGCTCGTCCATGCTCGACACACTCCGCCGCCTCACGCAGGCGCTCAACAACACGACCGATCTGGACACCGGGCTGGCCGTCGTCGTGCATGGCGTCAAGACGCAGCTTGCCGTCGATGCCTGCTCGGTGTACCTCGTGGACGCCTCGGACACCGGCTTCGTCCTCGTGGCCACCGATGGCTTCGATCCACGCGCCGTGGGATCGGTGCGCTTCGCGCGAGGCGAGGGTCTGGTGGGGCTGGTCGTCGAGCGGCAACGCCCGATCAGCCTGTCCAATGCGCAAGACCACCCCCGATTCCGGCACCTGCCGCAGTTCGGGGAGCAGGTGCACCATGCGTTTCTCGGCGTACCCATCACGCACCTGCGCCAACCGCTGGGTGCCTTGATCGTGCGCCAGCTCAACGACCGCGTCTTCGGGCGCGACGAACAGGCGTTCCTGCTGGCCATCGCGGGCGAACTGGCGGGCCTGGCTCACGCCGGCTCCTCCAGGGGTGCCCAAGGGTTCAGCGCAGACCGCAAACGCGCGCCGCCTGCTCTATTGCGCGGCATCAAGGGCGCACCAGGCATCGGCATCGGCACCTGTGTCCTGCCGTCCGCTGCGGCCGCCTTCGACACCGTGCCCGATCTGCGCGCTGAGGGTGCGCAGGCCGAGGCCCTTGCGTTTCAGCGCGCCGTGGCGGCGGTCCGGGCAGAGTTGATCCTGAGTGCCCAGCGTCTGGCCGCCGGGGTGCCGACCGAAACGCATGCGATGTTTGGCGTCTACGTCGAACTGCTGGACGACGACGAACTGTTCGCCGACACGCTCGAACGCATCCGTGCCGGTGAGTCGGGCGCCGCCGCCTTGCGCGAAACCATCACCTTGCACGCCCGGGTCTTCGAGGAAATGGCCGACCCCTACCTGCGCGCCAGGGCAGAAGATCTGCGGGGACTGGGTCGCCGTGTGCTGCTGCACCTGCAGTCCGGCATGACCGAGCCCCGGATCTACCCCGAACGATGCGTGCTGGTGGGCGAGGAGGTCAGCATCGCGCGCATCGCCGACGTTCCGGTGGCACAACTGGCGGGCATCGTCTGCAGCCGGGGTTCGCCCTACTCGCACGCGGCGATCCTGGCGCGCACCTTGCGCATCCCGGCCGTGATGGGGCTCGGCAAGGTGCCGCTCGAACCACTCGCAGGGCGCCGACTGCTCGTCGATGGCACGCATGGCCGCGTCTACGTCGATCCGCCACCCGACGTCGTGGCCGACTTCGAGCGCGTCAGCGCGCAGCAGCACGCTTCGGCCGACAAGCTGGCGGCGCTGCGCGAACTGCCGGCCCAGACACCCGACGGCGCACGGGTTGCCTTGCAGGCCAATGTCGGTCTGTCGTCCGACCTGGCCACGGCGCTCGACAGCGGTGCCGAGGGGATCGGTCTGTTCCGCACCGAGTTCTCCTTCATGGTGCGTGACTCGTTTCCTTCGGAGGACGAACAGGTCCGCGTCTACCGCGAAATCCTGGCAAGGTTCGCGCCCAGGCCGGTGACGATGCGCACGCTGGACGTCGGCGGCGACAAGGGGTTGCCGTACTTCCCGCTGCAGGAGGAGAACGCCTTCCTCGGCTGGCGCGGGATCCGACTGACGCTGGACAACCCGGGCATCTTCCTGACGCAATTGCGCGCCTTGCTGCGCGCCAACGCGGGCATGGGCAACCTGAAGGTCCTGCTGCCCATGATCAGCTCGGCCCGGGAAGTGGATGCCGTGCGTGAACTGCTCGTTCGCGCCGCTGCCGAATGCGAGAGTGCCGGCCACCCCACGCAGGCCGTCGAACTCGGCGCCATGATCGAAGTGCCGTCGGCCATCTTCCAGATGGCGGCGCTGGCCAGGCGGGTGGACTTCTTCTCTATCGGCACCAACGACCTGACCCAGTACCTGCTGGCGGTCGACCGCAGCAATGCACGCGTGGCGCGCCACTTCGACAGCCTGCATCCGGCGGTGCTGCGGGCCATCGACAGCACCGCACGCGGCGCGCTCGACGCCTGGCGGCCGCTCAGCGTCTGCGGCGAGATGGCGGGCGACCCGCAGGCCGCCGTTCTCCTGATGGGTCTGGGCGTCGAAACGCTGAGCATGGCCGCGGCCAGCATCCCCGCCGTCAAGCTCGCGCTGCGAACGTTCAGCCGCCAGCGAGCGCAAGCCATGGCAGTGCTCGCCCTGGCTGCCGAGGATCCACTCGAGGTGCGCCAGATGCTGAACGCAGCATTCGACGACGCCGGCTTGAAGAGCCCCGCCGCCGAGTCGGAGGTGCGCTGAACGAAGGCGCGACGGAGCGCCAGCGAAACAGCGGACCGCGGGTTCCATGCATGGTAATCACATTACCATTGTAGTTTCACCCGGATCGTATTACATTTGTTTGCGTGGAACTGCTGACCTCTCTCTCTTGAATCAGTCCCGGCCTTTTTCGCGGCAGCCAGTTGCAGCCGACATCGACACCGTCGCCATGCTGCGCGATGCGTCCAGGCAGGACTTGCCGGTGGCGCCGCGGTTGGCGCCGGCAGCGCCGAGGCAGGGCCCGGCGGGTCACCATCTGAAGCTCGTGCAGTACCTGCCCGCCGGCGGACAGGCGCACGTGTGCGCCGCGATCTGGCGCGAGGGTGAGCACGTGCATCTGACCTCGCCGCTGCTGCGCAGGCGGCACGGTGTGCGCGACCCCCGCTCCTACGTGCGGCAGTTTCCCGAAGGCATCGGCTCGATCGACGCGTTCGAAGACACCATGGGCTGGCTGGATGCCGCCTGCTACGCCGCCAGCGATCCACGCGAGATCGCCGCCGCCTGCCAGCAGCATCCTGAATGGCAGCTGCGCTGCATACGCTACGACGGCGGCGACGCCGCGCTGCTGGGGCTCGCGGGCCTCATCCGGGCGACCGAGAACGTCGACCCGCTGCCGGCGCCGATCCTGCGGGAGTGCCTGCTCGAACTCATCAGGCAGATCCTGAGGAGCGATCCGGCGCTCGAGCGCGCGCAGATCGAAACGACGTGCCAGGAAGGCGACGACGTCGCCATCTTGGAGGTCGGCTCCGAGCGGGCCGTACTGGTCACCCTGCTGCACGATGTCGTTTCGACAGACGCGGTACGCCAAGGACAGCTCGCCCACCAGCGGATGACCGACCAATTCAAGGGCTGGGTGCAGTGCCTCCTCGTGGCGCCGAACCTCCAGATCGAGCGACCGATGTTCCTGACGGCGCGCGTCGCCATCACCGACATGGACGCCGATCACCTACGCGCGGCGCTGGTGCAATAGGCCACGGGCTGAGCCGCAAGGCCCGGCATCGCCGACAGGACTTCATGACCACACCACAAGACAAGGACGCCGAGCTCCGCCAGGCCTCGCTCGAATACCCCGAGTTCCCGCCGCCGGGCAAGATCGCCGTCGACGCCACCAAGCAGCGCGATCTGGCCCTGGCCGGGCAGACCGATCTGGTGACGCCGGTCGATGCCGTTGCGGCCACGGTCTTCGGCCGTGACCACCTCACTCCCCGGCCTTTGGACCAGCGCCTGATGATGCACATCGCGCCGACGTCGGTGTCTATGCGCGCATGACCGGCCTGATGCTGCCGGACCGGCAGCGCCGCATCGTCAACATGACCGCGCTCACCGTCGCGCAGATCAACGCCACGCGTTGAGACCTGCCTTCCTCCAGACCAACCTCCATTGCGCTCGCCACCCGCCATGCCAGACAGCCAAGAGTCAGCACAGCACGTCAAGCCGTTCGTGCACGAGAGTTCGAGCACCAAGGCGCTGCACTTCTCCATCAGCGAGATGCAGAGCCGCATGCAGATCAGGGACCCGCACGCGCTGGACCTGGAATACACGCGCACGATGATGGGATTTCTGCTGTTCAAGCCCGAGCCGAAGGACATCGCCATGATCGGCCTGGGCGGTGGCTCGCTGGCGAAGTTCTGCTACCGACACTTGAAGAACTCACGCATCCAGGTCGTCGAGATCAACCCGCACGTCATCGCGCTGCGCGACGAGTTCCACGTGCCGCCTGACGACGAGCGCTTCACCGTGGTGCGGGGCGACGGCGCGCAGTTCGTTCGCCACCGTGCCACGCGCTGCGACGTGCTGATGGTGGACGGCTTCGACAGCGACGGCCTGCCGTCGCGCCTGTGCTCACAACGCTTCTACGACGACTGCCACGAGGTGCTGCAGCCCGACGGCATCCTGGTCGTCAACCTGCACTACGGCCATGCGCGGTTCGAGATCTTCGTGGATCGCATCCGGCGCGGCTTCGATGATTCGGTCTTCATCGTCGACGGCGTCGATCTCGGCAACAGCATCGTTTTCGCCGGCAAGGGCCAGGCCTTCGACAGCCATCGTGCCGGCGTCGTGCGCCGGCCGAAGAACCTCGACGGCGAGGCCGCCCAGCAGTTGCTCGCAGGCTTTGCGCAGATCACGGCGGCGCTCAAGGAGCTGCGCCGACAGCGCCTCGTCAACCATGCAGCATGAGCGTATGATGTGCGTGCAATGTTAATTTCTGTGTCGTGAGGTGGGGGGCCATGGAGTCCAAGACGGCGCGTCTGACGCTGCTGATCGACCCGAACAAGAAGACCGCCTTCGAGCGCCTGTGTGCGCAGCAGGATCGAACCGCGTCACAGGTGGTGCGGCAGTTGATCCGTGACTACCTGGCGCATCACGGGGTTCGGTGCGCGGCCGGCGGCACCGCAGATGACGATGACGTGCCGCCGCGGACCGCGGCCACGCCGGCGGCCAAGGTTCGGGGTCGGCCGCAGGGTGCAGACCGCGGGCGCGTGAACGCCGACGCGGGGCGGCGCAAGCGCTGAACATGCCCGAGCTGCCGCCCGACGCACATTGGCTGCACCTGGACTGGATCCTGGTGGTCATGGCCGCGTGGCTGGTCATCGGCGCCGCCGGCGCCGCTGCGCTGCGCCGCTTCACCTTCGTGTCGCAGGTGCTCTTTCCGTTGGGCGGTTTCTTCGGGCTGGTGCTGTTCGTCGTTGCGCTGAGCGCTCTGCCGGGCTCGCCCGAGGTCGCCGTGCTGCCCATCGGCCTGCCGTCGCTGCCTTTCCACCTGCGGCTGGACAGTCTGGCGGCCTACTTCCTGATGGTCATCGGCGCCGCATCGGCCGGCATCTCCGCCTTTGCCGCCGGCTACTTCCGCAAGGGCGAAGGCACGCCGCCGGGCCTGCTGTGCCTGGAATACCACGTCTTCCTGGCCAGCATGGTGGGCGTCATCCTGGCCGACGACGCCTACGCGTTCATGGTGATGTGGGAGACGATGGCGCTGTCGTCGTTCTTCCTCGTCACCGCCAACCACCGCATCCCCGAGGTGCGCAGCGCCGGTTACCTTTACATCACGATGGCGCACATCGGCGCCATTTCCGTGCTGCTGTGTTTCGGTGTGCTGCAGGCCAACACCGGCGACTACACCTTCGCCAACATGCGCGCACAGACACTTGGGCCGTTCTGGGCTTCGGTGGGGTTCCTGCTGGCGGTGCTCGGCTTCGGCGCCAAGGCCGGCATCCTGCCGCTGCATGTCTGGCTGCCGGAAGCGCACCCGGCAGCGCCGTCGCCGGTCTCGGCGTTGATGAGCGGGGTCATGCTCAACTGCGCGATCTACGGCATGCTGCGCGTCTCGCTCGACCTGCTGCACCTGCGTCTGTGGTGGTGGGGTGGCCTGTTGCTGGCCTTCGGCCTGACCACGGCGCTGTTCGGTGTCGTCTTCGCGGCCGTGCAGACAGACATGAAGCGCCTGCTGGCCTACTCGTCGATCGAGAACATGGGCCTGCTGTTCGTCGGCATGGGCCTGACGCTGATCTTCACCGGCTACGACATGCTGCCGATGGCCGCGCTGTCGCTGACGGCGACGCTGTACCACGTGGCCAGCCATGCCTGCTTCAAGAGCCTGCTGTTCCTGGGCACGGGCAGCGTTCTGCACGCCACCTCCGAGCGCAACCTGGGCAAGCTCGGCGGGCTGATCCGCACCATGCCCTGGGTCGGCTGGCTCATGCTGCTGGGCGTGCTGGCCAGCGCCGGCCTGCCGCCGCTGGGCGGTTTCGTGTCGGAATGGCTGCTGTTGCAGAGCTTCCTGTTCACCACCGGCCTGCCGGTGCCGCTGCTGACGATGCTGATCCCCGTGGTGGCGGCAGTCATCGCCCTGGTGGCGGCGCTGGCCGGCTACGTCATGGTCAAGTTCTTCGGCGTCATCTTCCTGGGGCAGCCGCGCGAGGACAAGCTCGCGCAGGCGCGCGACGCCGGCCGCTGGGAGCGCACGGGCATGGTGTGGCTCGCTCTCGGCTGTGTGGCACTCGGCCTGCTGCCGGTGCAGTTCATCCAGCTCATCGACCCCGTGACGCAGCAACTCGTCAAGGCCGGGCTCGGCGAGCGGGTGGCGGCCAGCGGCTGGCTGCTGGCACCCGGCAGCCAGCAGCAGGCGAGCTACGGCCCGGTCATCTTCCTGCTCGGCATCCTGGCCTGTTTTGCATTGGCCTACGGGCTGGTGCGCTGGCTCTACCACGGCCGCATGCGGCGCGGCCTGCCCTGGGCTTGCGGCTTCCCCTGGGGCACGGCGCGCATGCAGGACACCGCCGAAGGCTTCGGCCAGCCCATCCGTCAGATCTTCGAGCCGTTCTTCGTCATGCGCCGTGAACTGCCGTCCCCCTTCGATGCCCAGCCGCACTATCGCGTCAAGATCGACGACCACTTCTGGCGCTGGATCTATGTGCCGACCATGGATCTGGCCAATTACCTGGCACGCCTGATGGGCCTGCTGCAGCAGGGCCGCATCTCGGTCTATCTGCTGTACAGCTTCCTGACCCTGGTGGCCACCTTGCTGGCGGTGATGGCATGAGCTTCACGGGAGCGCTGTCGCAGCTGCTGGAGATCGTGATCGCCATCGCGCTGGCGCCGTTGCTCACGGGCTGGGTCAACCAGTGGCGGGCCTGGCTGCAGAACAAGTCGGCGCCCAGCCTGTGGCAGCCCTACCGCATGCTGCACAAGCTGTTCAACAAGGAGTCGATGGTTGCCGACCATGCGTCGCGGCTGTTCCGCACCGCACCCTACGTCATGTTCGGCTGCATGGTGCTGGCGTGTTCGATCATCCCCACGCTGTCGACCGACCTGCCGCTGGCGCCGGCCGCCGATGCCATTGCGCTGGTCGGCCTGTTCGCGCTGGCGCGCGTCTTCATCTCGCTGGCCGCCATGGACATCGGCACCGCCTTCGGCACCCTGGGTGCGCGGCGCGAGATGCTCATCGGCTTCCTGGCCGAACCGGCGCTGCTGATGGTGCTGTTTTCGGCCTCGTTGATCTCCAACTCGACATCGCTGACCACCATCGTCGACACCCTGGCGCACCGCGAGCTGGTGATCTATCCGGGACTGGCCTTCGCCGGGGTCGCGTTCGCCATGGTGGCGCTGGCCGAGAACGCCCGCGTGCCGGTGGACAACCCCACCACGCACCTGGAGCTGACGATGATCCACGAGGCCTTGATCCTCGAGTATTCCGGGCGCCACCTGGCCTTGATCGAGTGGGCGGCGAGCCTGAAGCTGTTTGCCTACTCGTGCATCGGTCTGGCCTTGTTCTTCCCCTGGGGCGTGGCCAGCGCCAACGAACCGCTGATCATGCTGCTGGCGCTGCCGGTGTTGGTGGGCAAGCTGGCCCTGGGCGGCTTCCTGCTGGCCTTGCTGGAGACCGTCAGCGCCAAGATGCGCATCTTCCGGGTGCCCGAATTCCTGGGCACGGCTTTCCTGTTCTCGGTGCTGGCCATGCTGGTGCACTTGCTGCTGAACCAATGAGCGAGTTGCTGACCCAGTTCGTCAACCTGCTCGGCGCGATGCTGCTGATGCTGGCGTTCGCGATGATCTCGCAGCGTCGCATCCTGTCGCTGATCTATCTGTTCACGGCGCAGGGCGCGACGCTGGCGCTGGCCACGGCGGTGGTCGGCTACGTCACGGAACAGCATCACCTCTATCTGTCGGCGGGGCTGACATTCCTGCTGAAGGTGCTGCTGATTCCCTATCTGCTGCACCGCGTGATCGACCGCCTGGGCATACGCTGGGACGTCGAGACGCTGATCAACATCCCGACCACCATGCTCATCGGCATCGGTGTCGTGATCTTCGCCTTCAACCTGGCGCTACCGATCTCGCAGCTGTCTTCGGCACTGGCCAGCGGCACGCTGGGCATCGCGCTGGCGTGCGTGCTGCTGTCGTTCCTGATGATGATCACGCGCGCCAAGGCGGTGCCGCAGGTGATCGGCTTCCTGGCCATGGAAAACGGCCTCTTCTTCGCCGCCACCTCGGCCACCTACGGCATGCCGATGGTGGTCGAACTCGGCATCGCGCTGGACGTGCTGATCGGCGTGCTGATCCTGGGCGTGTTCATGTTCCAGATCCGCGAGCAGTTCGACAGCCTGGACATCCGCCACCTGGAAAAGCTGAAAGAGGAATGAATTGATCTCGGAGCTGAACCCGCTGGCCTTCCTGCTCGCCTGCCCACTGGCCGGCGGCGTGGTGCTGGCACTGGTCGGCCACCGCGACAACGCACGCGACGTCAACGTCGCCTTCAGCTTCGGCACTTTCGTCGCGGCCTGCGTGCTGACGGCGCGGATCATCGAAAGCGGGCCGATGCTGGTGTGGGACAGCGAGTTCTACATCGACGCACTGAATGTCTTCCTCGTCACGCTGACGGCCTTCGTCGGGCTGACGACGTCGATCTTCTCGCGGCCCTACATGCGGGTCGAGCGCGACCACGGCAAGATGACGCCGCCGCGCATGCGGCTTTACCACAGCATGTACCAGCTGTTCAGCTTCACGATGCTGCTGGCGCTGACGACCAACAACATGGGCATCGTCTGGGTCGCGATGGAAGCCGCGACGCTGACCACCGTGCTGCTGGTCAGCGTCTACCGCACGGCGGCCAGCCTGGAGGCGGCGTGGAAGTACTTCATCCTGTGCGGCGTGGGCATCGCCCAGGCGCTGTTCGGTACCGTGCTGCTGTACATGGCGGCCGAGAAAGTCATCGGCTCCGCAGGCGGGGCCCTGCTGTGGACCAACCTCGACTCCGTGAAGGGCCAGCTCGACCCCAACATCATCACGCTGGCATTTGCCTTCCTGTTCATCGGCTACGGCACCAAGGTCGGGCTGGTGCCGGTGCACAACTGGCTCCCCGACGCCCACGCCGAAGGGCCGACGCCGGTGTCGGCGGTGCTGTCGGGTCTGCTGCTCAACGTGGCGCTGTATGCCGTGCTGCGCTGCAAGGTGCTGACCGACGGCGCCCTGGGCAGCAACCAGTTGTCGGGCCGGCTGATGATGGGCTTCGGCCTGTTGTCGGTGGTGGCGGCGGTGTTCTTCCTGATCCGCCAGCGCGACGTCAAGCGCATGTTCGCGTACTCGTCCATCGAACACATGGGCATGATGACCTTCGCCTTCGGCATGGGCGGGCCCATCGCCACCTACGCCGGTCTGCTGCACATGACGGTGCACTCGCTCATCAAGTCGGCGATCTTCTTTGCCGTCGGCCACGCCACGCAGAAGGCCGGCACGCAGATCATGGACGGCATCCGCGGCCTCATCAAGGTCAGCCCCACGGTCGGCTGGGGGCTGATGCTGGGGGCGCTGGCGATCCTGGGCATGCCGCCGTTCGGCGTCTTCGCCAGCGAGTTCCTGATCGTCACCACCGCGATGCGTGATCAACCCTGGGCCACGCCCTTCCTGCTGATCGCGCTCGGCGTGGCCTTTGCCTCGGTGTTCAGCCGCGTGCAACCGATGGTCTTCGGCGAAACCAACGTCAAGCCGCTGGCGCACCCGCCGGCGCTGATTCCCGTCTTCGTTCACCTGGCGCTGGGCCTCATGCTGGGTCTGTACATCCCGCCCTACCTGGACGCCTGGTACCGGCAGGCAGCGGCGATGCTGGCGAACTGACACCATGGCGCTGTCGGACCTCGGACTCGAACTGCAACGCCTGCCGGCGCCCTTGCCCATCTGGCACGGGCCGGTGGATCGCGACAGCTGGTCCGCGGCGGCCCGCGCCGTCGCGGAACAGGGCGGGCGCCTGGTGTCGATGTGGGGCAGCGACCGCGACGCTGCGGCCGGGGGCATCGCGGCCTGCGCCGCATACGCCGTGCCCGAAGGACTGGTC
>JACZKT010000288.1 GCA_014859905.1 Rubrivivax sp. | reverse complement strand
GGCGTCCCCTGCGGGCCCGCGTGGGCGTGGGCATGCGGGCCGAAGAAGCGCAGCGCACTCGTGATCTGCGCCCGCGCGCGCGTGGCCGCGGCCCCGTCGATGTCGGCCTTGTTGATGACCACCAGGTCGGCCAGTTCCATCACGCCCTTCTTGATGGCCTGCAGGTCGTCACCGGCGTTGGGCAGTTGCAGCAGCACGAACATGTCGGTCATGCCGGCGACCGCGGTTTCGCTCTGACCCACGCCCACGGTTTCGACGATCACCACGTCGTGTCCCGCGGCTTCGCACACCAGCATCGATTCGCGCGTCTTCTCGGCCACGCCGCCCAGGTTGCCGGCCGCCGGGCTGGGGCGGATGAAGGCGCGTTCGTGCACGCTCAGGTGCTCCATGCGCGTCTTGTCGCCCAGGATCGAGCCGCCGCTGACGCTGGAGCTGGGGTCCACGGCGAGCACGGCCACGCGATGGCCTTGCCCGATGAGGTACAGGCCCAGCGCCTCGATGAAGGTGCTCTTGCCCACCCCCGGCACGCCGCTGATGCCCAGCCGCAGCGACCGGCCGCTGGCCGGCAGCAAGGCGTTCAGCAACGCATCGGCACGCGCGCGGTGGTCGGCGCGGGTGGACTCCAGCAGCGTGATGGTCTTGGCCAGCGCGCGCCGCTGCGCCGCACCGCTGCCGCGCAGCAGTGCATCGGCCAGGGCCTGGTCGGCAGGCGGCAATGGCGCGGCGGCGGTCATGGCGGGCAGGCCCGCGGGTCGTCTTCGGGCTGCAAACGCTGCCAGCCCGGCAGCGCCGCTGCGCTGCGCCAGGATGGCGGCGCTTCCACGGTGGCCCAGTATTCGTCGATGGCAAAGACGAGCCCGTCTTCCAGATGGAAGAAGGAAGTGGCAAAGAACTGCTGCGGCGGATGGTCGACGCGGGTCACCGAGACGACGCGGCCGTCCTGCAGCGCCGAGACCTCGATGAGATGGATCGTCCAGCCCTCGGGGTAACGCGACTGGGCCTGGATGAAGCCGGCGGCGCCGTCGAAGCGTTCGCCACTGGTCCACCACTGGGCCTGCAGATCGCTGCGCAACAAGGCACTGGCGCGAGCCCAGTCGCGCGCCTGCAGCGCCTGCCACCACGCGCGCACGGCGCGCACGCCGGTGGACAGGGGCATGCGAACGAAGTCGTAGTCCCACTCGCCCTCGCCGGTCAGCGCGAAGCCGTGGCGCAGGTAAAAGCGCACGGCATCGCTGCCCTTGAGTGCGCACAGCGCCACCGGCAGCTGGGCGCGGTCGGCCTCGTCGCAGACCCAGCCGAGCACTTCGTGGCCCAGGCCGTGCTCCTGCTCCGCAGGGTCGATGTACAGGTGGTTCAGGCGCAGCTCGTGCGACAAGGTCTTGAGCGAGAGGAAGCCCACGCGCCGCCCCTCGACCACGACGTGCTGCGTGTGCTCGGGCTCGAAGCCTGCAGCCAGCCGTTCACGCGCACGCTGCTCGTCGTAGCGACCCAGGCGCTCCAGGCTCCGGCGCATGGCGCGCAAGCGCAGCGCGAGCAGGGCCTCGAAGTCGGCCGCCGTGGCGGTCTGCAATTCGAAGCGGTGGGCTGCCGGCACGCTCAAGCCACGGCCCGGCGGATGTGTTCCAGCACATCCTTGGCGCTCACCGGGATCGGCGTGCCGGGGCCATAGATCCCCTTCACGCCGGCCTGGATCAGGAAGTCGTAGTCCTGCGCCGGGATCACACCGCCCACGAAGACGATGATGTCGTCGGCGCCCTGCGCCTTGAGCGCCTGGATGATGGCCGGCACCAAGGTCTTGTGCCCAGCCGCCAGCGTGCTCACGCCCACCGCATGCACGTCGTTCTCGATCGCCTGGCGGGCGCACTCCTCGGGCGTCTGGAACAGCGGGCCGATGTCGACGTCGAAGCCGAGGTCGGCGAATGCCGTGGCCACGACCTTGGCGCCGCGGTCGTGGCCGTCCTGGCCGAGCTTGGCGATCATCACGCGCGGGCGGCGTCCGTGTTCTTCGCCGAAAGCGGCGATCTCGGCCTTCAGCCGGTCCCAACCCTCGGCACTGTCGTAGGCGGCTGCGTACACACCGGTCACCTTCTGGATGTCGGCGCGGTGGCGCCCGTAGACCTTTTCCAAGGCATCGCTGACCTCGCCCACCGTGGCGCGCAGCCGCATGGCGGCTATGCTCAGCGCCAGCAGATTGCCGGTGCCGTTGCGTGTCGCCGCCGTCAAGGCCTCCAGCGCCGCCTGCACCGCCACACCGTCGCGGCTGGCACGTATCTGCGCCAGCCGTGCGATCTGCCCTTCGCGCACCTTGACGTTGTCGACCTCGCGCGCCTCGACGGCGTCCTGTGTCGCCAGCCTGTACTTGTTGACGCCGACGATGACGTCGCGCCCGCTGTCGATGCGCGCCTGCTTCTCGGCCGCACTGGCTTCGATCTTCAGCTTGGCCCATCCCGAGTCCACCGCCCTGGTCATGCCACCCATGGTCTGCACTTCTTCGATGATGGCCCAGGCGCTGTCGGCCATCTGCTGGGTGAGTGCCTCCATCATGTAGCTGCCGGCCCAGGGGTCCACCACGTTCGTGATGTGCGTCTCCTCCTGGATGATGAGCTGCGTGTTGCGGGCAATGCGGGCGCTGAATTCGGTGGGCAACGCGATCGCTTCGTCGAAGCTGTTGGTGTGCAGGCTCTGCGTACCGCCGAACACCGCGGCCATGGCCTCGATGGTGGTGCGCACGATGTTGTTGTACGGGTCCTGCTCGGTCAGGCTCCAGCCGCTGGTCTGGCAATGCGTGCGCAACATCAGGCTCTTCGGGTTCCTGGCGCCGAAGCCCTTCATGATGCGCGCCCACAGCAGCCGCGCTGCGCGCATCTTGGCAATCTCCAGGTAGAAGTTCATGCCGACGGCCCAGAAGAAGCTCAGGCGGCCCGCGAAGGCGTCGACGTCCAGACCCTTGGCCATGGCCGTCTTCACGTACTCCTGGCCGTCGGCCAGCGTGAAGGCCAGCTCCAGCGCCTGGTTGGCGCCCGCCTCCTGCATGTGATAGCCGGAGATGCTGATCGAGTTGAACTTCGGCATGTGGGCTGCCGTGTACTCGATGATGTCGCCGACGATGCGCATGCTCGGCTCGGGCGGGTAGATGTAGGTGTTGCGGACCATGAACTCCTTGAGGACGTCGTTCTGGATGGTCCCGCTCAGGTGCTCCTGCTTCACCCCCTGCTCCTCGGCCGCCACCACGTAGCCGGCCAGCACCGGCAGCACGGCGCCGTTCATCGTCATGCTCACGCTGACCTTGTCGAGCGGGATGCCGTCGAACAGGATCTTCATGTCCTCGACGCTGTCGATGGCCACGCCCGCCTTGCCGACGTCGCCGGTGACGCGCGGGTGGTCGCTGTCGTAGCCGCGATGCGTGGCCAGGTCGAAGGCCACGCTCACGCCTTGGCCACCGGCGGCCAGGGCCTGGCGATAGAAGGCGTTGCTGTCCTCGGCGGTGGAAAAGCCCGCGTACTGGCGGATCGTCCACGGCCGCACCGCGTACATGGTGGCCTGCGGGCCGCGCACGAAGGGTTCGAAACCGGGCAGCGTGTCGACGTGCGGCAGCGCCGCGGTGTCGGCCGCGGTGTACAGCGGCTTGACGCGGATGCCCTCGGGCGTGACCCAGTCCAGCACGGCGCCGTCGCCCCCGGGCGCGGACTTCGCAGCCGCACGGGCCCATTGCTCCAGCGTGGCGGCGGTGAACTCGGGGGGCGTGCTGCTGTTCATGACGGGACTCCTGGGGCTCAGCGGCCGTCATGGGCCGTGCTGGACTGTCGATGGCCGCTGCCGGCGCGCTGGATTATGCATAATTATGAATTCAAAATGCCCACGCCAGCCT
>JACZKT010000287.1 GCA_014859905.1 Rubrivivax sp. | reverse complement strand
CCTTCAACGACATCGGGCGCTCGCTCACCTCGCTGGGCTGGGAGGCCGAGTGGGCGGCTGCGGGCAGCATGCCGGCCTGGTTCAGCCAGCTGCGGGCCTACCGAGCCAGCGTCGAGGTCGAGAACCGGCGCAGCGAAGGGGTGGCGATCAATCCGCCGCAGCAGATCGACGATCGCGTGCTCGAAGGCCAGGCGCGGCTGACGCTGGGCGCACACGGCCTGAGCGGTGGCTTCGAGGCGCGCAACGAGTCGCTGTCCGACCCCGGCCTGCCGCAAGGCCGCTCGGTCGCGCAACAGCGTGCACTGTTCGTGCAGGACGAGCTGGCACTGGCGCGTGCCTTCAGCCTGACGCTCGGCCTGCGTCACGACCGGCATCAGCTCTTCGGCCAGGAGTGGAGCCCGCGCGTCTACGGCGTCTGGCGCGCCAGCGCGTCATGGACCGTGAAGGGCGGCTACAGCCACGGCTTCAAGGCGCCGAACCTGAAGCAGATCGTGCCCGGCGCTCGCACCGAGGGGCCCAATACCTTCCTCGGCAATCCGGCCCTGCAGCCCGAGCGCAGCGACGGCGTCGAGCTCGGTGCGAGTTTTGCCGCCGGGCCGACGCAGGCGCAGCTGATGCTGTTCGACCAGCGCATCGAAAACCTGATCGAAGTGCGCCTGGTGGCCGCCGGCGCAGTGCCCGGCGTGGGCACCTACACCTACGAGAACCTGGCGCAGGCGCGACTGCGCGGCGTCGAGGCTTCACTGGCCCAGGCGCTGGATGCCGGCTTCACGGCACGCCTGAGCTATACGTATCTGGATGCACGCAGCGGTGGCGACCAGCGGCTGGACAAGCGGCCGCGCCACAGCGCGAGCATGCATCTCGACTGGCAGGGTGGCCGCTGGCGGGCCGGCGGACACGTCGAATACAGCGCCGACCAGCGGCTGCCGGCACTGACCACGGGTGCGCCGGCCGAGGCGGTCGGCGCTGTCACCCTGCTCGGCGCCCAGGTGTCGCGCACACTGCCCTGGGGCCTGGAACTGGCGCTCGGCGTACAGAACCTGGGCAACGTGCGACTGGCCGAGAAGTCCCCACTGTTCACCCATGTCGAACCGCCCCGCACCTGGCGGCTGGCACTGCGCGGGCGCTGGTAGGCGAGGCGAGGCTGGCGTCGGTGCTCCGACGCGCGCTGCGTGGCAGCGCTACAGGACCAGGCCCTGCCCGGCCTCCTCGTAGGTGCGCCCGTCCCTGATGTGATAGATGCGCTTGAAGGTCGGGATGATCTTCTCGTCGTGGGTCACGACGATGATCGCGGTGTGGTACTGCGTCGCCATCTGGTTCAGGATGCGCATCACCGCCAGGGCCCTTTCGCTGTCCAGCGGCGCCGTCGGCTCGTCGGCCAGGATCACCGGCGGCTTGTTGGCCAGCGCGCGCGCGATCGACACCCGCTGCTGCTCACCCCCGGACAGTTCGGACGGCTGCGCCCGGGCGCGGTGCCCGACGTCCAGCGCGTTCAGCAGCTCGGCCGCCCGCGTGCGCGCTGCGCCGTTGCCACGCCCGGCCAGCATGGGCAGCAGCGCCACGTTGTCGGTGACGTCCAGGAAGGGGATCAGGTAGGGCGCCTGGAAGACGAAGCCGATGCTGTCGCGCCGCAGCGCGCGCAGGTCGGCGATCTTCCAGCCGTCGTCGTAGATGACCTCGCCGCCCAGGATCATGCGGCCGGCCGTCGGTTCGATCACCGCGCCCAGGCATTTGAGCAGCGTGCTCTTGCCCGATCCCGAGGGCCCGATGAGGCCGACCACCTCGCCCGGCGCAACCACCATGTTGACGTCTTTCAGCGCGTCGACCGCGGTCTCGCCGCTGCCGTAGCGCTTGCGCAGGCCTTCGATGCGGATGCCGGGGTTCATGGTCGCGGCCCCCTGCGGTGACAGCGCAGCGGCGCAGCCGCATATGTGGGGGTCGGCATGTCTAGTAGTCCGTTTCACCAAAACCACTACATGAAACCGCGTCTTTTTCCGCCATGCGTCGTTGCAGCCCCTTGCCGCACTGCCAGTGCGGCTGCGGGTCTCCGCCTACCCTGGCGAAAAAATCCATCGGTTTCATTTCGTAATGCCTTTGGTGAAACGGACTACTAGCCCCCGATCGCCGCCGCGGGGTCGACCCGCAGCGCCGCGCGGATGGCCAGCGTGCTGGCCAGCGCGCAGATCAGCATCACCGCCACCAGCCCGCGCAAGGCATCGCCGGGTTCCAGCAAGACGAATTTGGGGAAGATGGGCGCCCAGACGGTGGCCGCCACCTTGCCGACGACGAAGCCGATCAGCCCCAGCCCCAGCGCCTGCTGCAGGATCATGCCGGCGATGGTGCGGTTGCGCGTGCCGATGAGCTTGAGCACGGCGATCTCGCGGATCTTGCCCAGCGTCATGGTGTAGATGATGAAGGCCACGATGGCCGCGCTGACGATGGCCAGGATGACCAGGAACATGGCGATCTGCCGCGCCGAGGTGGCGATCAGCTTGGCCACCAGGATTTCCTCCATCTGCTCGCGGGTGTAGGCCTCGAGGTGCTTCCAGCGCCGGATCGGCCCGGCCACCGTCTCGGCGTCGAAGCCCGGCTGGACTTGCACCAGCACCGTATTGACGCTGCGGTTGCTGGCCTGCGAGGCCTGGATGGCTTCCAGCAACCCGGGCACGCCGGGTCGGTTGAGGCTCGGGTTGGCAGCGGTGCGGGCGCGCTCGTTGAGGATGGCGTCGTTGTCCTTCAGGAACTGCGCCTCCTGCGCATCCTTGAGCGGGATGAACACCATCGGGTCGCCGCCCGAGGACACCATGCGCTGCGTCAGCCCGACCACGGTGTAGTCGTGGCGCCGGATGCCGATGCGCTCGCCGAGCCGGAAACCCGTCTGCACGTCCACCACCGCCTCGTAGTGGCTGCGCGTGATGTGGCGGCCGGCGACCAGATAACCCGGCTCGCCGGGCTGGCCCGATTCGAAGCCCACCACCATGGCACGCACCTCCTGGTCGCCGCGGCGCACCTGCATCGTCAGGTAGGTGACATTGGCGGCCTGCGCCACGCCGGGCAGGCCGCGGATGGCGCGCACCGCGTCGTCACGCAGGCTCGATGATTCGGCATACGGGCCCTGCGTGTCCTGCTGCACCACCCACAGGTCGGCGCGGCTGTTGTCGAGCAGCCGGCGTGCGTCGTCGACGAGGCCGCGGTAGACGCCGGCCATCGTCAGCGTGACGCCGATCAGCAGGCCCAGACCCAGGCCGGTGAGCACGAACTTGCCCCACGAGTGCAGGATGTCGCGGCCGGCCAGGTTGATCATGGCTGCGTGCCCGCCAGGCGGTCGACCACCTTGATGCGGGTGTCGGGGCCGAGTTCCTTCTCGCTGTGGACGACCACGGTGTCACCTGCCTGCAGCCCTTCCAGCACCTGCACGCGGCCGTCGAGGCCGGCCTGCCCCAGGCGCACGGGCGCGAAGCGCAGCGCGCTGCCGTCGACCCGCCAGACGCCGCTCTGGCCGCGCTGGCGCTGCAGGCTGGCGTTGGGCACCACCAGGGCGTGCGCCGTGGCCGGCAGGCTGACGGTGACTTCGGCCAGCTCGCCGATCGAAACCCCCACCGGCAGGCGGTCGAATGCGACCTGGGCGACGCGCTCTTCGGTGACGCTGTCGCTGACGAC
>JACZKT010000286.1 GCA_014859905.1 Rubrivivax sp. | reverse complement strand
CCGCGCGCACCGGCCACGCGGGCCACGGTGACGGCGTCGAGCAGGTTCTGCGGGCCATCGGCCGACAGCGCCGTGGCGGGCCGCATGGCGGCCGTCAGCACCAGCGGCTTGGGCGTGGCCAGCGTGCGGTGCAGGAACCAGGCGGTTTCCTCCAGCGTGTCGGTGCCGTGCGTCACCACCACCGCCGCCACCTCGGGCCGCGCCAGCTGCCAGGCGGCACGCTGGCGCAACGCGGCCCAGGTGGCATGGTCCATGTCGGAGCTGTCCAGCCGGGCCAGGGTCTCGACCTCGATCGACTGCGCGCTCAGCGCCGGCACCGCGGCCACCAGGTCCTGCGCCGCCAGCGCCCCGGACTTGTAGCCGACGAGGTCGTCGGCCCGCGCCGAGGTGCCGGCGATGGTGCCGCCGGTGCCGATGACCACCACCACGCCAGCCGTGCTTTGCATTCGATCGCTTTCTGGATGAAAATACAGTTACTGGATAAACACCCAGGCCGGAAACCCGATGCAAGTCATGGAAGACAGCCCCAAGCTCACCGCCCGCCAGCAACAGGTGCTGGACCTCGTGCAAAGCGCGATCGAACGCACGGGTGCACCGCCGACACGCGCCGAGATCGCCGCCGAGCTGGGTTTCAAGTCGGCCAACGCTGCCGAAGAACACCTGCAGGCGCTGGCGCGCAAGGGCGTCATCGAACTCGTGGGCGGCACTTCGCGCGGCATCCGTTTGAAGTCTGACACATTGCGCGCGCTCAACGAGGCGCGGCTGTCGCCCTACGGCAAGCAGTACCTGCTGCCCCTGCCGGCGATGGCGCAGCTGACGCTGCCGCTGGTGGGCCGCGTGGCCGCCGGCAGCCCGATCCTGGCGCAGGAGCACATCGACCAGACCTACCTCATGGAAGCGTCGATGTTCCCGCGCCGGCCCGACTACCTGCTCAAGGTGCGTGGCATGAGCATGCGCGACGCCGGCATCATGGACGGCGACCTGCTCGCCGTGCAGAAGACCAAGGACGCCAAGAACGGCCAGATCGTGGTGGCGCGGCTGGGCGACGACGTCACCGTCAAGCGCCTGCGCCGCACCAAGGCCGGCATCGAGCTGATCCCCGAGAACCCCGATTTCCAGACCATCCTGGTGCCGCTGGAGGCCACCGATTTCGAGCTCGAAGGCATCGCCGTCGGGCTCATCCGCAACACCATGCTGATGTGACGGGGGCCACCATGCTTGCGCGTCATCGACCCCCCGCCTCGCAACGCCCGCCGCGCGCACTGCCGCCGCGCAAGGCGCGCTGCGCCGCCGAATGCGAGCAGCTCGAGCAACTGCCCAACATCGGCCCGGCCATCGCCGCCGACCTGCGGTCGATCGGCGTCTTGCACCCGGCCGAACTGGCGGCGCAGGACGCGTTCCAGCTCTACCGGCAGCTCTGCGACGCCACCGGCAAGCGGCAGGATCCCTGCGTGCTCGACACTTTCATCGCCGCCGTCGACTTCATGCGCGGCAGCGAACCGCGGCCGTGGTGGGCCTACACCGCGGCGCGCAAGGCACAGTACGGGGCGCTGTAGCAGATCGCCGGCGCCTGCCGGAAGGCCGCCTTATCCACCCGGCTTGACCACCAGCACCTGCGCCGGCGCGTCCTGCGGCCAGACCGGCACGTACTGCACCGCCGCCCAGGGCTGAACGAAGCTGCGGAAGAACGGCGAGAACAAGATCCCGCTCTGCCCCGTGGAGTGCATGAAGCGCGACTGCGCCGGGTCGCCCAGGTCGTAGACCGCACGCAGGCTCGGCCCGTGTTCGTCGAGGTAGAGCTCGCCGGTGGTGGCGTCGGGCCGCAGACCGACGCGCGCGGCGTTCACGGTGTGGGTGTCGCCGCCCACCGGAACGCGCAGTTCGAACCAGCGCGCCAGCGCCCTGACGCGGCTGAACGGCCGGTGCTCCGAACGTGCCTGGTGCGCCTGGCCCCACTGCCACTTCGAGACGTCGCTGCCGAAGCGGGCCTGCAGTTCCTCCAGCGCCCGCGTCAGCGCCGCACCGCTTTGCATGGCGCAGGTTTCCGCCAGTGGCGTGCCGCGGTCGTCGCACCAGCTCGCGTCGTCGCGTGCCAGCACGCCTTCCAATGCGTCCTGGAAGGTGCGCGTGGCCAGCGACCGCTCCCACAGCGCAGGGCCCGCGTCGTCCTGGAAGATGCCCCGCGCCAGTTGACGCTGCCAGGCCCACAGGATCAGCGGCGCGGCGCGGTCGGCCGCCATCGTGCCGTCGAAGGCCTGCAGCTGCGCCTGCGCTGCCGCGGCCAGCGGGTGCGCCGATTCGGCCTTGCGCAGCCACGGCAGCAGCACCAGCGCGGCGAGTGACTTCTCGTCGGCCTGCATCGCCGCCAGGTCGTCGATGCCATGCCTGGGGCGCGCCTGCAGCATCTGCTCGATGCGTTGCTGGCGGTAGGGCAAGGCCCATTCGCTGGTGATGTAGTGCGGGTAGCCTGGCGCGGTGACGCGCTGGTTGGCGGTGGCGATCCAGCCGCGCCCGGGGTCGGCCTCGCGCGGGGTCTCGTCGACGGGGACCCAGCCGGCCCAGTCGTAGCGCGCGTCCCAGCCCGGTGCCGGCACCAGGCCCTGGAGGTCGTTTTCTGGCTTGCGCACGGGGACGCGACCGGGCGCGATGACGCCGATGCGGCCGTCGCGGTCGGCCACCGCCATGTTCTGCATTGGCGCACTCCAGCCGCGCGTGGCGTCGAAGAACTGCGGCACCGACGTGGCACGCTGCATCGCCAGGCTGGCCGCCAGCAGGGCGGCGTCGGCATCCAGCGCCGTCCAGCGCATGGCCAGGGCGTAGCCGGGTTTGTCGCCCGGGCCCAGGACGTCGGTGGTGTTGCCGGCGTCGGAGATCACCGGCCCGTGGCGGCTGCGCCGCCACGTCACGGGCACATCGGGACGGCCCTTGACCTTGATGAGCTCGGTCCCGGTCTCGAAAGCCGCCCAGCCCTCGGGGGTGCGGTAACGGCCGGCGTCGGCCGGATCGATCTGCTCCAGATACAGGTCCTGGACGTCGGGGCCGGTGTTGGTGAAGCCCCAGGCGATGTGCTGGTTCTGCCCCAGCACCACCACCGGCAGGCCCGGCAGCGTCGCGCCGGCCACCTGCAGGCCGGGTGCCTCGAGCCGCGCGAAGTACCACAGCGCCGGCGCGCTGAGCTTGAGGTGCGGGTCGTTGGCCAGCAAGGG
>JACZKT010000285.1 GCA_014859905.1 Rubrivivax sp. | reverse complement strand
GCCCACGGTCGTGCGCGCGATGGCGGCCGCGGCCAGCGGCGTGCAGTCCGCGGCGGCCCCGGTCGTGAGCGGCACCGTGCGCATGGCGACCAGACTGGCCGGGCAGACATCGCCCGAGGACACCGTCTTTGTCTTTGCACGGCCGGCCGAAGGCAGCCGCATGCCCTTGGCCATTCTGCGCAAACAGGTCAAGGATCTGCCGCTGGACTTCCGGTTCGAAGTGAGCCCGACCGTGGCCGCTTCACGTCTGGTGGTCGTCGCCAGGATCAGCCCGACAGGTCAGCCCACGGCACAGTCGGGTGACCTGGAGGGCCGTTCAGCGGCTGTGGCCGCAGGGGCCATCGCGGGTCCCGTGGAAATCAACACCAGGCTGCCCTAGAGGCGAAGCGGCTGGAGGCTGGTGAGGCGAGGCCCGACACCAGGCAGGGCCCGGCCAGGCGCATGCCCCCCGCAGCGGCGGGTGTCCTGATTCCGGACTGGAGCAGGATCGCGGGCATGCATCACGTCATGCGGGATTTGCATGATCGCCTCCCGCGCCGAAGTGACGGTATTGCTACATTGATCCGACAATGATGGCCCCGTAACGGTGGCGCCCCTGTGCGCGGGCGTCCCCAGGCGGTATTCGGCGAGTCTCGCGCTGCCGCCCCGGGCGGTGGTAGCCGGGCTTCGCCCAATCCCGTTTCTTGAAACTCACAGCCTGATCGGAAACTCCATGAACCGTCCCGCCATCGAGGGCCTGCGCCTGAACGTTCCCACCCATGTCAACCATCCGCGACTCGTGGCCTGGGTGGCCGAGATCGCCGCGCTCACCGAGGCCGCCAGTGTCCACTGGTGCGACGGCTCGGAGACCGAGGTCCAGCGCCTGACCGAGCAACTGGTGGCCGCCGGCACCATGCAGCGGCTGAACCCCGCGCTGCGCCCGAACAGCTTCCTGGCGCGCAGCGACCCGAGCGACGTCGCGCGGGTCGAGGATCGCACCTTCATCTGTAGCGAAAGACCCGAAGACGCCGGCCCGACCAACAACTGGATGGCCCCGGCCGAGATGCGCGCGGTGCTGCAGACTGGCGACAAGGCGCTCTTCAGGGGCTGCATGCGCGGCCGCACGATGTACGTGGTGCCGTTTTCGATGGGGCCGCTGGGCTCGCACATCGCCCACATCGGCGTCGAGCTGACGGACAGCCCCTACGTGGCGGTGAGCATGCGCACGATGACGCGCATGGGCGCGGCGGTGTTCGATGTGCTGGGCGGGCACGGTGAATTCGTGCCCTGCGTGCACAGCGTCGGCGCACCGCTGGCCGAGGGGCAGGTCGACGTGCCCTGGCCCTGCAATGCCACCAAGTACATCGTGCAGTACCCCGAAACGCGCGAGATCTGGAGCTACGGCTCGGGCTACGGCGGCAACGCACTGCTGGGCAAGAAGTGCTTCGCGCTGCGCATCGCCTCCACCATGGGCCGCGATCACGGTTGGCTCGCCGAGCACATGCTGGTGCTGGGCGTGAGCTCACCCGAGGGCAAGAAGTACCACGTCGCCGCCGCCTTCCCCAGCGCCTGCGGCAAGACCAACTTCTCGATGCTGGTGCCGCCACAGGGTTTCGAGGGCTGGTCGGTGACGACCATCGGCGACGACATCGCCTGGATCAAGCCGCACGCCGACGGTCGCCTGTACGCGATCAACCCCGAGGCCGGCTATTTCGGCGTCGCGCCGGGCACCAACTACAAGACGAATCCGAACTGCATGGACACGCTCAAGCGCGACGTCATCTTCACCAACGTCGCGCTGACCGACGACGGCGACGTCTGGTGGGAGGAGATGACGCCCACGCCGCCGGCACACCTGATCGACTGGCAGGGCCGCGACTGGACGCCCGAAATCGCCATGGCCAACCCGGTGAACGGCAAGCCGCGACCGGCGGCGCACCCGAACTCGCGCTTCACCGTCGCCGCCATCCACAACCCGGTGCTCGACACCGAGTGGGACAACCCGAACGGCGTCGCCATCGACGCCTTCATCTTCGGCGGCCGCCGCTCGACCACGGTGCCGCTGGTGACCGAGGCACGCGACTGGGTCGAGGGCGTGTACATGGCGGCCACGATGGGCAGCGAGACCACCGCCGCCGCCGCCGGCCAGCAGGGGGTGGTGCGGCGCGACCCGTTCGCGATGCTGCCGTTCACCGGCTACAACATGTCCGACTACTTCCAGCACTGGCTGGACCTGGGCGCCAGGCTGGCCGCCGAGGGCACGCGGCTACCGAAGATCTTCTGCGTCAACTGGTTCCGCAAGGGCGCCGACGGCAGGTTCGTCTGGCCCGGCTACGGCGAGAACATGCGCGTGCTGCACTGGATCCTGGGGCGGGTCGATGGCACGGCGGCGGGCGCCGAGCATGTGTTCGGCGTCAGCCCTCGTTACGACGACCTGCACTGGCAGGGCCTGGACTTCAGCCGCGCCCAGTTCGACAGCGTGATCTCCATCGACCAGCCGGCCTGGCAGCAGGAGATGAAGCTGCACGACGAGCTGTTCCGCCAGCTCGCCTACCACCTGCCGGCCGAACTGGACGCCACCCGAGTGCGCATCGAAACCAAGCTCGCGGCTTGAAGCTGCAGCTGCTGTCCGACCTGCACCTCGAGACCGAGGCTTTCGACCCCGAGCCGGCGCCCGGGGCCGAACTGCTGGTGCTGGCCGGCGACATCGACAGCAACTGGGCCGGCTACGAGCGTTTCGCCGGCTGGCCGGTGCCGGTGGTCGTCGTCGCCGGCAACCACGAGTTCGACGGCCGCGAGCTGGGCCATGCCTGGCCGGCGCTGCGCGAGCACTGCGGCCGCTACGGATTGACGCTGTTGCAGCGCGAGGCGCTGCTGTTCACCGCCGCCGACGGCTGCCGCGTGCGCATCCTCGGCGCCACGCGCTGGAGCGACTTCGACCTC
>JACZKT010000284.1 GCA_014859905.1 Rubrivivax sp. | reverse complement strand
GTGTAGCGGGGCGCCGGTTGCCGCCAGCCGGCACGGCGGCGTGCGATCTCGGCGTCGTCCACCTCCAGTTGCAGCAGCAGGCGGTGGGCATCGATGGTGATGGTGTCGCCTTCGTGCACCAGCGCGATCAGGCCGCCGGCGTAGGCCTCCGGGGCCACGTGGCCGACCACCATGCCCCAGGTGCCGCCGGAGAAGCGCCCGTCGGTGATCAGGCCCACCGATTCACCCAGCCCCTGGCCGATGAGCGCACCGGTGGGCGCCAGCATCTCGGGCATGCCGGGGCCGCCCTTGGGGCCCAGGTAGCGCAGCACCATGACGTCGCCGGCCTTGATGTGGCCGGCCATGATGGCCGCCAGCGCGCTCTGTTCGTCTTCGAACACGCGCGCCGGGCCCGCCATCACCGGGTTCTTCAGGCCGGTGATCTTGGCCACGCAGCCTTCGGGGCTGAGGTTGCCCTTGAGGATGGCGAGGTGGCCTTCGGCGTACATCGGGTTCGCCAGCGGGCGGATCACGTCCTGGTCGGCGCGCAGCGGCGGCAGCTCGGCCAGGTTCTGCGCCACCGTCTTGCCGGTGATGGTGAGGCAGTCGCCGTGCAGCAGCCCGGCGCCCAGCAGCACCTTCATCACCGCCGGGATGCCACCGGCGCGGTGCAGGTCGATCGCCAGGTACTTGCCGCTGGGCTTGAGGTCGCACAGCACCGGCACGCGCCGGCGCACGCGCTCGAAGTCGTCGATCGTCCATTCGACGCCGGCGGCATGCGCGATGGCCAGGAAGTGCAGCACCGCGTTGGTCGAGCCGCCGATGGCCATGATCACCGCCACCGCGTTCTCGATGCTCTGGCGGGTGACGATGTCGCGCGGCTTCAAGTCGGCCTTGACGGCCTCGAACAGCGCGCGCGCGGCCTGCCGCGTGTGCTCGACGATGGGGTCCTCGACGTTGGCCATCGTGCTGGCGAAGGGCAGGCTCATGCCCAGCGCCTCGAAGGGCGACGACATCGTGTTCGCGGTGTACATGCCGCCGCAGGAGCCGCTGCCCGGGATGGCGTGGCGCTCGATCTGGCAGAAGTCCTCTTCGCTCATCTTGCCGGCGCTGAACTGGCCCACGGCTTCGAAGACGCTGACGATGTTGAGATCCTGCCCCTTGTAGCGGCCGGGCAGGATGGTGCCGCCGTAAACATAGATGGCAGGCACGTTGGAGCGCAGCATGCCCATCATGCCGCCGGGCATGTTCTTGTCGCAGCCGCCGATGACCAGCACGCCGTCCATCCACTGGCCGCCGACGCAGGTCTCGACGCAGTCGGCAATGACCTCGCGCGACACCAGGCTGTACTTCATGCCCTCGGTGCCCATGGCCATGCCGTCGCTGATGGTCGGCGTGCCGAAGACCTGCGGGTTGGCACCGGCGGCCTTCAGCTCGGCGATGGCGGCGTCGGCCAGCCGCTGCAGGCCCGAATTGCACGGTGTGATCGTGCTGTGGCCGTTGGCGACACCGATCATCGGCTTGCCGAAGTCGGTCTCCTGGTAGCCCATGGCGTAGTACATGGATCGGTTGGGCGCGCGTGCCACGCCCTCGGTGATGTTCCTGGAACGGCGGTTGAAGCTCATGCGGTTTCTCCGGGTGGGGTCTTTCGGGTCTTGGCCGGAAGTGTATCGAGCCGCTGCCCGCGCCATGGACAATGCCGGCTGACAAGAGGAGCCTCCCGATGCTCGTGCATCCCCAATTCGACCCCGTGGCGCTGGCCTTCGGGCCGGTGCAGATCCACTGGTACGGCCTGACCTACCTGGCCGGCTTCGGCCTGTTCCTGTGGCTCGCCGCGCGGCGCGTGCGGCTGCCGCATTTCGCTGCCGCGGGCTGGACGCGGCGCGACGTCGAGGACATGCTGTTCCTGGGCGTGCTGGGCGTCGTCATCGGCGGCCGCCTCGGCTATGCGATCTTCTACAAACCGGGTCAGTACCTGGCGAATCCGGCCGAGATCCTGATGGTGTGGAAGGGCGGCATGTCCTTCCACGGCGGCCTGCTCGGCGTGATGGCGGCCATGGTCTGGTTCGCCCACTCGCGCAAGCGCGCCTTCCTGGAGGTCATGGACGTGGCGGCGCCTTGCGTGCCCACCGGCCTGGCGGCCGGGCGCATCGGCAACTTCATCAACGGCGAGTTGTGGGGCCGCGCCGCCGACCCCTCGCTGCCCTGGGCCATGGTCTTCCCGCAGAGCGGCAGCAACGTGCCGCGGCACCCGTCGCAGCTCTACCAGTTCGCGCTGGAGGGCCTGCTGCTGTTTGCGCTGCTGTGGTGGTACGGCCAGCGTGAGCGTGCGCGGGGCCAGGTCGGCGCTGCCTTCGTCTTCGGCTATGGCGTGCTGCGCTTCGTGGCCGAGTATTTCCGCGAGCCCGACAACTTCCTCGGCCTGCTGGCGCTGGGCATGAGCATGGGCCAGTGGCTGTGCCTGCCGATGATCGCCGGCGGCGCACTGCTGTGGTGGTGGTGCGGCCGCTCGCCGGCGCCGGTACGATAGCGGCCATGCGACAAATCTTCCTGGACACCGAGACCACCGGTCTGGAAGTCGCCGGCGGCGACCGCATCATCGAGATCGGCTGCATCGAGATGATCGACCGGCGCCATACCGGCCGCCGCCTGCACCACTATGTCAACCCGCAGCGGCCCAGCCACCCGGACGCCCTGCGCGTGCACGGCATCAGCGATAGCTTCCTGGCCGACAAGCCGCTGTTCGCCGCAGTGGCCGAAGAACTGCTGGCCTTCGTGGCCGGCGCCGAGGTGGTGATCCACAACGCTGGTTTCGACATCGGCTTCATCGACGCCGAACTCGACCGCCTGGGCCTGCCGCGCTTTGCGCAGCACGCCGAGCGCATCACCGACAGCCTGACGCTGGCGAGGGAACTCTTTCCCGGCAAGAGCAACAAGCTTGACGCGCTGTGCAAGCGGCTCGAGGTCGACAACTCGCAGCGCGAACTGCACGGCGCACTGCTCGACGCCGGGCTGCTGGCCGAGGTCTACCTGCGCATGACGCGCGGCCAGAAGTCACTGGTCATCGACGGCGCCGAAGACACCGCGGGGCACCATGCCGACGAGTCCGTCGATCTGCGCTGCTTCGAGCTGCCGGTGCTGCAGGCCAGCGCCGACGAAAACGCCGCCCACGAAGCCGTGCTGGCCGAGATCGACACGGCCAGCAAGGGCAAGACCGTGTGGCGCGCGGCAGCCGTGGCTTGAAGCGATGGCATAATTCAGAGCTTTCCGGAACGCTGCGATTCCCGCGCGCAGCCAGCAATTCCGGGCGGTTAGCTCAGCGGTAGAGCACTGCCTTCACACGGCAGGGGTCGCAGGTTCGAACCCTGCACCGCCCACCAGTAAAAACAACAACTTACGCGGACCCAGGCATGTACAAGGCCATCGCCTGGCAACTCGGCCTGCCCGTGGAGCGCAACCGCGCCAGCGCCTACCGCGCCATCCACACCGAGGTCTGCCGCCCGGCCATCGAATGCCGCATCCACCCCGTGCTCGTCGTCGACGAGGCGCAGCACCTGCGCAACGACGTGCTGGAGGACTTGCGGCTGCTGGCCAACTACGCCATGGACTCCGAGCGCCGGCTGTGCCTGCTGCTGGTCGGGCTGACCGAGTTGCGCCGGCGCCTGGCCGGCACCAGCCTGCCGCTGTTCGAGCCCAGCGCCGTGCAGGCCCTGTACCAGGCCACCTACGGCCTGCCGCGCAAGGTCAACCTCGTGGCCCACTACGCGCTGTCGGCCGCCGCGCTGGCCAAGGCCCGCCAGATCACCGCCGAGCACGTCCATTCAGCCCTCGAGGAGGTCCAGCGAAGCGCGCCTTCATCTTCATGCCCATGATGCTGCCAAAGATCTCCGACCAGGCGGCGGTGCAACTGCTCGACATCCTCGAGCAACTGCTGGCCAGCGTGCGCCACCACTACGCGCCGCAGATCCACCGCTGGCAACGCCGTCAACGTCAAGCCGATCTGCGACTGCACACGTCATTCACGCCTCTGTTCGGCGACGAGCCCGTCTGACCCACTCGTCCCGTCCTGCGCCACGGCCCGGTATCCCCGGGCCGTCTTCGCTGCGCATCCCGCTTTGCCTCACCCTCCCACTTCGCTCACCCGGTGGCGAAATGCGCAGGATCGCTCGCCGCCCGTCACAAGACTGCGTGACAGGGATGCGGGGAAACAATTTGCGAGACGACACGCGCCGGCTTCATACGCCGTGCAGTTCGTGCGCCTGCCGTGCCAAATCTTCGCGGTGCTGCGGCGCGGCCAGTTCGATCATCGCGCGCACACGCTGCTTGAACGCCAGCCCGCGCAGCCGTGCCGCGCCGTTTTCGGTGGCCACCACGTCGACGTCGCTGCGCGCCGTGGTCACCGGGCCGCTGAGCCGGGCCACGATGCGCGGCAC
>JACZKT010000283.1 GCA_014859905.1 Rubrivivax sp. | reverse complement strand
ATCCTGCGTTGGCCGCCGCGAATTGCCGACCCCGGCTTCCCGCGCGGCCGCGCCGACCCTAAACTCCGCTTCGCCACGGCCGATATACCGGTGGTTGGACCTCACTGGAGAAGCCGCCGTGAAATTGTCTGCCATGTTGGGTGCATCGTTTGCCATCCTGATGACCGTGCTCGCGGGTCCGAGCGCGGCGTCCGAATCGGCGCCCACGGCGTCGACCACCGACGGCTACGTGCGTCATCTCGCCGGCCTGATCAACGACTACCGGGAACGCAACGGCCTGGGGCCGCTGGCCTTCGCCGGCGAACTCGCGGCACTGGCCGGTGAACACAGCGAAAGCATGTCCGAACAGCGCCGACTGTCGCACGAAGGCTTCCGGGCCCGCTTCAACCGCGCCAGCAGCAAGCTCTGCGTGGAGAACGTCGGCCGCGGTTTCCCGACCGCGGAGACCCTGCTCGACGGCTGGCGCCATTCACCCTCCCATCACGTCAACCTGCTGGAGCCGGCGGTGTCGCGCATGGGCATTGCCGCCACCGCGCGCTACGTCACCTTCTTCGCCTGCCGCTGAACGCCCGGCCCGGCACGGCCGGGCCTTGAGGCATCATCGCCGGCGATGGGCCCGTTCCTCGCCAGGCGTCTCGCCACCTTCCTCGCCACCCTGGCGGTGGCCTCGGTGGTGGTGTTCGTGGTGCTGGAACTGCTGCCCGGCAACGCCGCCGAGGTCATCCTGGGCGACACCGCCACGCCCGAGTCGCTGGCCGCGCTGCAGGCCAAGCTGGGCCTGGACCGGCCGCCCTGGCTGCGTTACACGGCATGGGTCGGCGGCCTGCTGAGCGGCCAGACGGCGCAAAGCATCAGCTACGACACCCCCACCGCCGAGCTCATCGCCGAGCGGCTGCAGGTGACGCTGCCGCTGGCGCTGCTGGCGATGGGGCTGACGGTGGTGCTGGCCCTGTCGCTGGGCCTGTACGCCGCGTCGCGCCACAACCGGCTCGGCGACGTGGGTGTGATGGCGGCCAGCCAGATCGGCATCGCGATCCCCAACTTCTGGTTCGCGATCCTGCTCATCCTGCTCTTTGCCGTGCACCTGCAGTGGGTCAGCGCCGGCGGCTTTCCGGGCTGGGCCGACGAAGACAGCGGCAACATCACCGCGCTGAGCGTGGCCGAAGGCCTGAAGGCGCTGCTGCTGCCCGCGGTGTCGCTGGCGCTGGTGCAGGCGGCGATCCTGGCGCGCGTCACGCGTTCGGCGGTGCTCGAAGTGATGCGCGAGGACTTCGTGCGCACCGCACGCGCCAAGGGCCTTACGCGGCGCCAGGCGCTGTGGCGGCACGTGCTGCGCAACGCCATGATCCCGGTGCTGACGGTGGCCGGGCTGCAGTTCGCCAACCTCGTCACCGGCACCATCGTGGTCGAGAACGTCTTCGTGCTGCCGGGCGTGGGGCGGCTGGTGTTCCAGGCCATCAGCAACCGCGACCTGGTGGTGGTGCGCGACGTCGTCATGCTGCTGGCCGCGGTGGTGGTGCTGGTGAACTTCGTCGTCGACCTGCTGTACGCGCTGGTCGACCCGCGGCTGCGCGTGTCGTGATGGGCTTCTGGCAACGCGCGCGTCGCCATGCGAGCTTCGTCATCGGCGGCGTGCTGTCGGCGCTGCTCGCCGCGGCGGCGCTGCTGTCGCTGTTCTGGGCGCCCTACCCGCCGGCCGAGATCGACATCCCCAACAAGCTGCAGGGCCCCAGCGCCGCGCACTGGCTGGGCACCGACAGCCTGGGGCGCGACATCGGCTCGCAGCTGCTGGTGGGGGCGCAGAACAGCATCGTCGTCGGCGTCATCGCGGTCGGCATCGGCCTGGGCGTGGGCGTGGCGCTGGGCTGCGTGGCGTCGGCGCGGCGCGGCTGGGTCGAGGAGCTGATCATGCGCGCCAGCGACTTCACCTTCGCCTTCCCGGCGCTGCTGTCGGCGATCATGCTCACCGCCATCTACGGGCCCGGGCTGGTGATGAGCATCGTCGCCATCGGCATCTTCAACATCCCGGTCTTCGCGCGCATCACGCGCGGCGCGGCCAACGCGGTGTGGGCGCGCGACTACGTGACCGCAGCGCGCGCGGCGGGCAAGGGGCCGCTGGCGATCACGCTCGACCACGTGCTGCCCAACATCGCCAGCCAGCTCATCGTGCAGGCCACGATCTCGTTCGCCACCGCCATCCTGGCCGAGGCGGCGCTGAGCTACCTGGGGCTGGGCACGCAGCCGCCGCAGCCGAGCTGGGGCCGCATGCTCAACGAGGCGCAGACGCAGATGTTCCAGGCCCCGCTGCTGGCCGTGTACCCCGGCGTGGCCATCGTGCTCAGCGTGCTCGGCCTCAATCTCATGGGCGACGGGCTGCGCGACCTGATGGACCCTAAACTGGCGCGTCGGCGTTGACCCAGCGGGAGGTACCCCCATGAAGATCGATTTCGTCTCCGACGTGGCCTGCCCCTGGTGCGCGGTGGGACTGAACGCGCTGGAGCGCGCGCTCGAGCGCATCGGCGACGACATCGACGTCGAGCTGCACTTCCAGCCCTTCGAGCTGAACCCGACGCTGGCCGCCGAGGGCGAGGACACGGTAGCCTACCTGTCGCGCAAGTACGGCATCTCGGCCGCGCAGATCATGCAGAACCAGGCCGCGATCCGCGCGCGCGGCGCGGCGGTGGGCTTCACTTTCGGCACCCGCGAGCGGGTCTGGAACACCTTCGACGCGCACCGCCTGCTGTGCTGGGCCGAAACGGCCGGCCACCAGCGCGAGCTCAAGCATGCGCTGCTCAGGGCCTATCACGGCGAAGGCCGCAACCCCGGCGCCCACGACGTGCTGCTGGACCTGGCCGCCGAGGTCGGGCTGGACGTGGAGGCGGCGCGCGAGATCCTGGCCAGCGACGCCTACGCCGACGAAGTGCGCGAGCGTGAACGCTTCTGGCAGCGCGCCGGCATCTCGTCGGTGCCCTCCGTGATCGTGAACGAGCGCCACCTGATCCAGGGCGGCCAGCCGCCCGAGGTCTTCGAGCAGGCGCTGCGGCAGATCGCCGCCGAAGGCTGAAGGCGCCGGTCGGCCTTGCACGACGAAGCACTCGACAAGGAGCGCGTGCGCGGCAGGCCCGCGCCGGGCCAGGCGCAGTCGCCACGGCTGCTGCGCAGGGCCTGCCCGGCGC
>JACZKT010000282.1 GCA_014859905.1 Rubrivivax sp. | reverse complement strand
CTCACCACAGCCACCGCACACCAACAGCGCGCCATGGCGCTCATCCAGGCCATCCAACCGTAGTCAGAAACCCAAACCCGAAATCCATCGCAAGTGCTTGATGGAACAGGAAAATTCGGGCGCGAGGCGGCGGAACTTCAGACTAAGCCCGCACGCTGAACTGCCGCGCCACCGCGGCCAGCGCCTCACGCACGCGCTCGACCACGGCGGAGGGGCCGTGCGCCGACAGCACCAGCCCGCGCGTGGCGCGTGTCATCGCCACGTAGAGCAGGCGCACGGCGTCTTCGACGGCCTCCTCGCGCATCGGCAGCGCCTGCAGCCCGGCCACGAAGACGAGCCCGAACTCCAGCCCCTTGGCGCTGTGCATGGTGAGCAGCTTCACGCTCGGCCGGCGCCAGTCGAAACGGCGGAAGGCCAGCGCGTTCATCGACTGCAGGGGCACGCCGCGCCGCGCCAGCGCCTGCTCGATCGGCCGCATCAGCGCCTTGGCGCGGCACAGCACGGCGATGTCGTCGGGTGGTGTGCCGCTGTCCAGCGCGGCGGCGATGCGCTCGGCCACCAGCTCGGCTTCCTCGAACGCGTGGCGCGCCTCGATCAGCACCGGCAGTGCACCGCGCCGGCCGGCGCTGAGCGGCTGCACCAGCGGCACTTCGTCTTCGCCGCGCACCGTGCCGTCGCCCTGCAGCAGGCTGCGCGCGCAGTGCATGGCCAGCGCCAGCACCTCGGCGGTGTTGCGGTAGTTCAGGCGCAGGATGCTGGTGCGGCCGCGCGCCTCGATGCCGGCGCTGGCGAAGTTGAACTTGCGACGCTTGCCTTGGTAGATCGACTGCGCGTCGTCGTACAGCACGAGCAGGCTGTTGGTGGCCGGGCTGACCATGCGACCGGCAATGCGCAGCCAGGCGTCCTCGAAGTCGTGCGCCTCGTCGATGAGCAGCGCCAGGTACTGGCCGCCGGGCACGCGGCCGCTCTCGACCGCGCGCTCGACGGCCAGCGCCAGCGCCGTGAAGTAGGCGTCACCCTTCAGTTCACGCGGCACCTCGAGCTGGTAGCTGTGCACGAGGTCCTGGCACCAGCTGTGGAAGGTGCGCACCTGCACCCGTTCGTCGACGCCGCGCTCGCGCAGCAGGTGAGCGATGCGGTCGGCCAGCGTGCGGTTGAAGCACAGCACCAGGATCGGCTGGTCGGCGCGCGCTGCGGCGGCCAGGAACTGGGCGCGGAAGATCAGGATCATGGTCTTGCCCGACCCTGCCGCGCCGTGGATCACGCGGTGGCCTTCGCCCAGTGTGCGCGCCACCTGCTCCTGCTGCAGGTCCATCACCTGCAGCAGGTCGGGCAGTGGCGGCGCGCTGTCCAGCGTGGGCCCGAAGTCGAGCGTGGCCTGCGGCTGCAGGCGGATCTCGGGGAACAGGTGCCAGCGGATGCGGTCGCGCTGCGGCAGCGTCAGCGTGTGCGGATAGCTCACCGTGAACATGCCCCACAGCCGGTGCTGGAACGCGGCCGCGCCCACCGATTCCTCCAGGTCGTCGCGCAGCAGCGTGCGCGGCGGCGGGAAGAGTTCGTCGAAGTCGCTGGCCGCCACGTCGGCACGCCGCATCGACGCCAGCACCACGCCCCAGCCGTAGGGGAACAGCAGCCGCCCGGCGAAGGGGCCGCTGTCGTGCACCAGCGCCCGGTCGTTCTTCATCAGGTCCACCAACTCCAGCGCGTGGTCGCGCGCCTGGCGCAGCGGGTGCGCCGCGGTGACCACACCACGCGGCGTGCGCAGCTCGATGGCGTCGCGCGTGGCCGGGCCCAGCGCGGCCCGGCGCCAGTCCTTCACTTCCAGCAGCAGCAAGCCCCAGCGCGGGCTGAGGATCACGAAGTCCGGTTGCCGCGCCTTGGGGCCGATGGCGATGTCGTGCCAGACGATGTAGTCGTCTTCCAGGCAGCGCTTGAGCTGGTGCAGAACGCGCCGCTCGCCGCCGGTGCAGCGGGCGTCGACGTGGCTCAAGCCTTGAGGAAACAGCGCCATCGTCGGGCCGGCGATGCGGCAGGCTGGCGCGCGCCGCGGCCTAGCGCACCACCTTCACCCGCTGCCCCGGCCGCGGTTCGGCACCCCCGGCATAAGCGCTGTTGAGCAGCCGCAGCTGCGTTTCGGCCTGTGCCGGTAGCGGTGACGAGCGTGCCAGCTCGGCAAAGCCGCCGCGCGGGAAGGGTACCGTCTTCAGCACCCAGGGCTTCGCCGCCGCGCGCTCGGCGGCGCTGAGCGGGCGGAACGAGGCTTCGGCCTCGGCCAGCGGCGCCGCGGCGCGCTGCAGTGCGGCAGCGTCCTTCGCCGCGTAGTTCAGAAGGTAGTTGCGGTTCCCAGGCCCGCTCACCAGCAGCACGCGCACGGCCTGCGCCTGGCCCTGCTCGTTGCGCCGCGTACCGGCGAACTGCGTCGCCGCCAGTCCGTTGAGGGTGCGCTGCTCGGCGCGCCCGTCGGTCGGCTTGACGAGCTTGCGGATGATCTCTTCGTGCGTGTTGCCGGCACTCGCGGGGACCAGCCGCACGATCAGCCCGGCGTCGCGCGCGGCGTTGACGATGACGATGGCCGTCTGCGCGTTCTGCACCTGCCAGCCCTGCGGCGCGGTTACCGCGACGCCCAGTTCTTCGTGGAAGAAGTGGCGCCCGCGCGTCACGCCCTGGGCGCGGCTTTCGCCGTAGCCCATGCCGTCGATGGCCTGCAGGTAGCGCGTGCGACCATCGTCGGCGTAGTCGCCCTTGTAGCCGGCGGCGATGCGGCGGATGTCGGCCAGCCGCTGGTCGTTGCTGGGGTGCGACGACAGCCAGTTGGCGCCCGACGGTGGCGCACGGCCTTCGGCGCGTGCCATGTCGGCGGCGAAGCGCTCCTGGTTCTTGAGCATGCCGATGACGTCGACCATGTTGTTCGGGTCGTAGCGGTTGCGCGCCAGGTACTCGGCGCCGAGCTGGTCGGCCTGCAGCTCCTGCTCGCGGCTGTAGGTCGCCAGCCAGCCCGCGGCCACGCCCTGCGAGACCTGGCTGGCCAGATCGGTGGCGCCGCCGACACCGGCGCCTTCGAGCACCGCGCCCAGCACCGTGGCCGCCAGCACGCCGATCCCGGCGCTCTGTTGCCGCGTCGCACGCTGCGCGCCGTGGCGCGCGGTGACGTGGCCGATCTCGTGGCCGACGACGCCGGCCAGTTCGGCCTCGTTGTCCAGGTAGGCCATGAGGCCGCGCGTGATGTAGATGTAGCCGCCGGGCAGTGCGAAGGCATTGACCTCGGGGCTGTCGAGCACGGTGAAGGTCCACGGCAGGTTGCTGCGGTGCGACTGCCGGGCCAGCTTCTGGCCGACCTCGTTGACATAGGCCTGCAGCATCGGGTTGGCGTAGGCGCCGTACTCGGCCAGGACCTGTTGATGTGCCTTGCGGCCTTCGGCAATCTCGGCGGCCTCGTCCATCACCGTGCGCTCGGCGCGGCCGGTCACCGGGTTGACGACGGTGGTGCCGCAGCCGGCCAGCAGCGCCGTGGCGATCAGGGCGGCCGACAAGGCCGAGCTCCAGCGCGGGTTGGGCATGGTGTGTCCTTCGGTTGAATGGCTTCAGTGGTTTCAGTGGTGTCGGGGCGGAGCGTACCGCGGCCGTCGGATACTGGCGGCCTATGCCTGGCCACCGAATGCCGCCGCGCCCCCGCCTGGAGCCAGCGTTGCTCGTCATCGCGGCCGGTGTCTGTGCGGCGCTGCACATCGGCAAGCTGCCGCCGGCCATCACCACGCTGGGCGAGGCACTGGGCCTGACGCTGGTGCAGGCCGGCTTCCTGCTGTCGCTGGTGCAGGCCGCGGGCATGACGCTGGGCCTGGCCTTCGGCGCGGTGGCCGACGGCCTCGGGCTGCGGCGCAGCATGATCACCGGCTTGTGCCTGCTGGCGGCAGCCAGCGCGCTGGGTGGCGCCGCGACGGCGGTGCCGGCGCTGATGGTGCTGCGCGCCGTCGAAGGCCTGGGCTTCCTGCTCGTGGTGCTGCCGGCGCCCGCTCTGGTGCGGCAGCTCGTGGCGCCGGAACGCGTGCATCCGATGCTCGGCCTGTGGGGCGCCTACATGCCGTTTGCCACCGCGCTGGCGCTGTTGGCCGGGCCGGGCTTGAT
>JACZKT010000281.1 GCA_014859905.1 Rubrivivax sp. | reverse complement strand
TGCGCGTGCCGACCTTGCTCAGGCTTTGCAGCACCTTGCCCGGCATGCTGCCGATGTAGGTGCGGCGGTGGCCGCGGATCTCGGCCTCGTCACGCATGCCGCCCAGCGCCATGCGCACGAACTTGCGCCCCGTGGCGCGCGCCACGCTCTGTCCAAGCGAAGTCTTGCCCACGCCGGGGGGGCCCACCAGGCACAGGATCGGCGCCTTGAGCTTGTCCACCCGCTGCTGCACGGCAAGGTATTCGAGGATGCGGTCCTTGACCTTCTCGAGGCCGAAGTGGTCCTCGTTCAACACGTCCTCGGCAAAGACGAGGTCGTTCTTGACCTTCGTCTTCTTGGCCCAGGGCAGGTTGACCAGCGTGTCGATGTAGTTGCGAACCACGGTGGCTTCGGCCGACATCGGCGACATCAGCTTGAGCTTCTTGAGCTCGGACTCGGCCTTCTTGCGCCCCTCCTTGCTCATGCGCGCGGCCTTGATCTTCTTTTCCAGCTCTTCCAGGTCGGCGCCTTCTTCGCCGTCGCCGAGTTCCTTCTGGATCGCCTTGACCTGCTCGTTGAGGTAGTACTCGCGCTGGCTCTTCTCCATCTGCCGCTTGACGCGGCCGCGGATGCGCTTTTCCACCTGCAGGATGTCGACCTCGTGCTCGAGCAGTTCGAGCAGCTTCTCCAGCCGCTTGGGCACCGAGAACAGGTCGAGCACGGCCTGCTTGGCTTCCAGCTTGAGCGGCAGGTGCGCGGCGATGGTGTCGGCCAGGCGGCCCGGGTCGTCGATGCCGGAGATCGAAGTCAGGATCTCGGGCGGGATCTTCTTGTTGAGCTTGACGTATTGGTCGAACTGCTGCGTCACGGCGCGGCGCAGGGCCTCGATCTCGGGCGTGGCCTCGGCGGCTGCGGGCACCGGCACGACTTCGCCGACGAAGTGCTCGCTGGTCTCGGTGATGCTGTTGGTGGTGGCACGCTGCACGCCTTCGACGAGCACCTTCACGGTGCCGTCGGGCAGTTTCAGCATCTGCAGGATGCTGGAGACGCAGCCGACCTCGAACATGTCGTCGGCGCGCGGCTCGTCCTTGCCGGCGGCCTTTTGCGCCACCAGCATGATCTGGCGGCCCGATTCCATGGCCGCTTCGAGCGCCTTGATCGACTTCGGCCGCCCCACGAACAGCGGGATGACCATGTGCGGGAAGACCACCACGTCGCGCAACGGCAGCAGCGGCAGCGTGATCGGTTCCGAGGGAAGGATGGGATGTCCGGACATTGAAGACCTCTCTTTCTCAGGTCCATCTGGGGCCCGAGAGGGAAATTGCAAGCCGCGCGCCCGGCGAGGCCGGGCCGCGGGTGTCTTGTCTAGAAGGTGTGCAGGGACCGTCGCGAGCGCCCCGAGCTTGCGTCGAGCACCGCAGCCGTACACCCGTACGGCGAGGAGCACAGGCGCGAGATCGGGGGGCGCAGCAGGTCCATGCGCACCTTCTACGCGCTGGCCTTCTTCTCGCGGTAGACGAGCAGCGGCTTGGCGCCGTCATCGATGATGTGCTCGTCGATCACGACCTTGGCCACGCCGTCGAAGGTGGGCAGGTCGAACATGGTGTCGATCAGCGAATGCTCCATGATCGAACGCAGGCCGCGGGCGCCGGTCTTGCGCGCCAGCGCCTTGCGCGCTATGGCCGTCAGCGCGGAGGGCCGTACTTCGAGCTCGACACCATCCATGGCGAACAGCTTCTGGTACTGCTTGACAAGGGCATTGCGGGGTTCGGTGAGGATCTGCACCATGGCGTCGATGGTCAGCTCACCCAAGGTGGCCACCACCGGCAGCCGGCCCACGAGTTCGGGGATCAGTCCGAACTTGATCAGGTCCTCGGGCTCAACCTCGCGGAACACGTCGGCCGCCTTCTTCTCGGTCTTGCTGTGGACGGTGGCAGCGAAGCCGATGCCCGACTTCTCGGTGCGGTTCTGGATCACCTTCTCGAGGCCGTCGAAGGCGCCGCCGCAGATGAACAGGATGTTGGTGGTGTCGATCTGCAGGAAATCCTGGTTCGGGTGCTTGCGCCCGCCCTGCGGCGGCACGCTGGCCATCGTGCCCTCGACCAGCTTGAGCAGCGCCTGCTGCACGCCTTCGCCCGACACGTCGCGCGTGATGCTCGGGTTGTCGGCCTTGCGGCTGATCTTGTCGATCTCGTCGATGTAGACGATGCCGCGCTGCGCGCGCTCGACGTCGTAGTTGCAGTTCTGCAGCAGCTTCTGGATGATGTTCTCGACGTCCTCGCCCACGTAGCCGGCTTCGGTCAGCGTGGTGGCGTCGGCAATCACGAAGGGCACGTTGAGCAAGCGCGCCAGCGTCTGCGCCAGCAGCGTCTTGCCGCTGCCGGTGGGGCCGATGAGCAGGATGTTGCTCTTCGTCAGCTCGACCTCGTCCTTGGCGTTGCTCGCGCCCATATGCTTGAGGCGCTTGTAGTGGTTGTAGACGGCCACCGACAAGGTGCGTTTGGCCGGGTCCTGGCCGATGACGTACTGGTCCAGGCTGGCCTTGATCTCGCCGGGCGTCGGGAGGTCCGACTTGCCACCCTTCGATGCGGGTCCTTCAGCGGGCACCTCGTCGCGGATGATGTCGTTGCACAACTCGATGCACTCGTCGCAGATGAACACCGAGGGACCCGCGATGAGCTTCTTGACTTCGTGCTGGCTCTTACCGCAGAAGGAGCAGTAGAGAACCTTTTCGCCAGAGGCGCCCTTCTTTTCGGCCATAGATAGATTCAGGTGCGGGGTTGAGCGTGGAGTTCCGCACCATCATAGACGAAGAGACCGGGGCGACGACGGCGGGAAATGGACCCCAAAGACGGCGCCGTTCGACGCCCGCGCTCAGGCGCGCTTGTCGAGCACCTGGTCGATGAGGCCGTAGTCACGCGCCTCGGTGGGCGACATCCAGAAGTCGCGCTCCATGTCGGCGACGATGCGCTCGTAGGGCTGGCCGGTGCGCTCGGCGTAGATGCGGTTGAGCTGCTCGCGCGTCTTGATGATCTCGCGCGCCTGGATCTCGATGTCGCTGGCCTGGCCCTGCGCGCCGCCCGAGGGCTGGTGCAGCATGACACGCGAATTGGGTAGCGCCGAACGCTTGCCCTTGGCACCGGCCATGAGCAGGAAGGAGCCCATGCTGGCGGCCATGCCCATGCACAGTGTGGAGACGTCGGGCTTGACGAACTGCATCGTGTCGTAGATCGACAGCCCGGCGCTTACGCTGCCACCCGGCGAGTTGATGTACAGGAAGATGTCCTTGTCCGGGTTCTCGCTCTCCAGGAACAGCATTTGCGCCACCACCAGGTTGGCGGTGCCGTCGTTGACGGGCCCGACCAGGAAGATGATGCGCTCGCGCAGCAGCCGGCTGTAGATGTCGTAGGCGCGCTCGCCGCGGCCCGATTGCTCGATGACGATGGGCACCATGCCCAGGCCGACGGTCTCTTGCACACTCATACGGGTGTCCTCTTGCTCAGGATGCGGTCATCAGTTCGTCGAACGGTAGCACCTTGTCGGTGACCTTCGCATGCGACAGCACGAAATCGGCCACGTTGTTCTCGATCACGACAGCCTCGACCTCGGACATGCGCTTGCGGTCGCTCAGATACCAGCGCATCACCTCGGCCGGCTTCTCGTAGCTCTGGCTCATCTCTTCGATGTGCGCCTGCAGCTGCTCGGGCCTGGCTCGCAGGTCGTTGGCGCGCACCAGTTCGGCCACCACCAGGCCCAGGCGCACGCGGCGCTCGGCCTGCGGCTTGAAGATCTCGGCGGGGATCGGCGTCGTCTCGGCGTCCTTCACACCGCGCTGCTTGAGGTCGGCGCGAGCGGACTCGATCAGGCGCTCGGTCTCGCCCGCCACCAGCGCGTTCGGCAGGTCGAGCTCGGCGGCGCCCGCCAGTGCTTCCATCACTGCGGCCTTGTTGCGTGCCAGCAAGCGGAACTTGACCTCACGCTCCAGGTTCTTCCTGACGTCGGCACGCAGTCCTTCGACCGTGCCCTCCTTGATGCCCAGTGACTTGGCCAGCGCATCGTCCACCGCAGGCAGGTTCTGCGCCTCGATCCTCTTCAGCGTGACCATGAAGTCGGCTTCCTTGCCGGCCACGTCGGCGCCGTGGTAGTCGGCCGGAAACTGCAGCGCGAAGGTCTTGCTCTCGCCGACCTTCATGCCGCGCACCGCCGAGTCGAACTGCTCGAGCATCTGACCTTCGCCGATGATGAACTGAAAATCGTCGGCCTTGCCGCCTGCGAAGGGTTCGCCGTCGATCTTGCCTTCGAAGTCGATCGTCACGCGGTCGGTTTCCTGCGCGCCTTCGGCCGCCGGGCGCAGGCCGAAGGTGCGGCGCTGCTTGCGCAGGATCTCGATCGTGCGGTCGATGGCAGCGTCGGTCACTTCAGCGGCGACGCGCTCGACCTCGGCCTGGCTGAGGTCACCGATCTTGACCTCGGGGTAGACCTCGAAGGTGGCCTCGAAGGCCAGGGTGCCCTCGGGCGCTTCCTCCTTCTGCGTGATGCGCGGCGCGCCGGCGACGCGCAGCTTGGCTTCGGCGGCGGCGCTGCTGAAGGCCTGGCCGACGCGGTCGTTGACGACCTCGTAGTGCACCGAATAGCCGTAGCGCTGCGCGACCACGCTCATCGGCACCTTGCCGGGGCGAAAGCCATCGGCCTTGACGGTGCGCGACAGGCGCTTCAGGCGGTTGGCCACCTCGCCGTTGATGGTTTCTGCCGCCAGCGTCAGCGTGATGCGGCGTTCGAGCTTTTCCAGGGTTTCGACTTGGACGGCCATGATGTCTCGTGTTGGGCGATGTGTACCGGGAAGGACGGGATTTGGTGCGCGGGGCCGGACTCGAACCGGCACGCCCGTGAAGGCGTCAGGACCTAAACCTGGTGCGTCTACCAATTTCGCCACCCGCGCGGGCGGTCAGCCGCAAGCGGCAAACCGCACATTTTAGCGTCAGGCCATCATCGGCTCACGCTCGACGCGAAACCGCGCCGCATGTCGCTGTCAATCGACGCTCCGCATCCGACCCCGTGCGCGGAATGGTCAGAATCCAGCCGGTGAGCATCGACCATTACGAGAACTTCCCCGTCGCGTCATTGTTGTGCCCACCGGCGCTGCGGCCGGCGGTGCGCGCCATCTACCACTTCGCCCGCACGGCAGACGACATCGCCGACGAGGGCCCGGCAGACCCGGCCGAGCGACTGGCCGACCTGGCCGCCTATCGCCACGACCTGGCCGCCGCCTGCAACGGGCAGACCGGCAGCGGGCGCTGGCGCGCCGTGTTCGAACCACTGGCGCTGCGCATGCACGAGTTCGCGCTGCCGCCGGCGCTGCTGCACGACCTGCTGGACGCCTTCGAGCAGGACGTGCACAACCCGACCTATGCCGACCGTGCCGCGCTGCTGAACTACTGTCGTCGCTCGGCCAATCCGGTGGGGCGGCTGCTGCTGCACCTGTACGGCATCGAAGACGCCACCGCGCTGCGCCAGGCGGATGCCGTGTGCACGGCGCTGCAGCTCATCAACTTCTGGCAGGACCTCAGCGTCGACGGCCCGCGCGGCCGCCATTACGTGCCCACGACGGACCTCCGCACCCATGGCGTGGCTTTCGCAGCACTGCAGGCCGGCAGCGACGACGCGCAAAGCCGGCGACTCGTGCAATCGCTCTGCGCCTGGACGCGCACACTGATGCTCGAAGGCGCCCCCCTCGCGCTGGGTGTGCCGGGCCGCGCCGGCTGGGAGTTGCGGCTGGTGGTTCAGGGCGGCCTGCGCATTCTTGAGAAAATCGATCGCATGAACCATGCGGCCCTTGCCCGGCGCCCCATCCTGACGGCCTTCGACGTGCCCGTGCTGCTGTGGCGCGCGCTGCGCATGGGCACCCGGCGCCCATGACACCGCAGCAGTACGTACAGGACAAGGCCGCGGGAAGTGGTTCCTCGTTCTATTACGCGTTCCTCTTCCTGCCGCCGCCGCGCCGCGCTGCGATCACGGCCTTCTACGCCTTCTGCCGCGAGGTCGACGACGTCGTCGACGAAGTTGCCGACACTTCTGTTGCCGCAACCAAGCTGCAGTGGTGGCGCCAGGAGGTGGCGCAGGCCTACGGTGGCGCTGCCAGCCACCCCGTGATGCGGGCGCTGCTGCCGCTGGCGGCAGACTTCGGCATCGAGGCCCGGCACCTGGCCGCGGTGATCGACGGCTGCCAGATCGACCTCGAGCAGGCACGCTTCCTCGACTACCCCGCGCTGCAGCGCTATTGCCACCTGGTGGCCGGCATCGTCGGCGAAGTGGCAGCCAACATCTTCGGCCGCAGCGAAGCGGCCACGGTGGCGTACGCACACCAGCTCGGCCTGGCGATGCAGCTCACGAACATCATTCGCGACGTCGGCGACGACGCCCGCCGTGGCCGCATCTACCTGCCGCTGTCGGAACTGCAGCGCTTCGACGTCAAGGCCCACGAACTGCTGCTGCGCGAAGCCCCCTGGGGCTACAGCGAGCGCTTCACGGCGTTGATGCGCTTCCAGGCCGAACGCGCACATGCCGCCTACGACGCCGCGATCGCGCTGCTGCCTGCTGCCGACCGGGTGGCGCAGAAGCCCGGGTTGATGATGGCCAACATCTACCGCACGCTGCTGCGCGAAATCGAGTCGCAGGACTTCCGGGTGCTGCACCAGCGCACCTCGTTGACACCCTTGCGCAAGCTGTGGATCGCCACCCGCACGCACCTGCGTGGCCGCTGACACGCGCGCCCGGCAGGCCATGAAGCTGGCCGTCGTCGGTGGCGGCTGGGCCGGCCTGGCGGCGGCGGTGCGCGCCACCGAGGCC
>JACZKT010000280.1 GCA_014859905.1 Rubrivivax sp. | reverse complement strand
ACCCGACCCTGTCCGGCTTGCCGGTCCCGACCCCGTTGCCCGCCTATTTCGCGTTTTGGCGGGTGGTTTCGATGTCTCGCACTCTGCGACGGGTTGAACCATGCGCTTGCTGGTTTTCATCGGATGGGTTCTCTCGCTGTGCATGCCGACGCATGCCCTGGCGTGCTGGGAGCAGGCCGCGCAACGCTACGGCGTGGCAGCCGATCTGCTGTATGCCATCGCGCGGGTTGAGTCGAACCTGGACCCCCGCGCGGTGAACCGCGCGCATGTGCAGCGCACCGGGTCTTACGACATCGGTCTGATGCAGATCAACAGCACTCATCTCGGCGCCCTGGCACGACATGGCATCACCGAAGCCCAGCTCTACGAGCCCTGCACCAACATCCAGGTCGGCGCGTGGTTGCTGGCCGATACGTTTGCGCGACATGGTGCGACCTGGAATGCCGTGGGTGCCTACAACGCCGCTTGCTCGCAGCTGAAGGGGCAGGCGTGCACCAAAGCGCGCTCGCGCTATGCGTGGCAGGTGTATCGCAAGCTGCCAGCATCGGTGACACCTGCTGCGGTGGAGATTGACCCACCCTTACGCGGTGCAGGCATGGCGCCGCAAGTCACGCCCATCATGCTCGCTGCTCGGGTGTCGCCATGAAGCCCGATGCCATCAGGTGGATCGGCAGCTTTGCGGCAGCGGCCGCGAGCGCGGCCCTCGCGTCGTCATGCACCTCGCCCATGCAGGCCCCTGTCGATGCCACGCCACCGGCCGCACGCTCCGCGAATGTCACCGCAGGGCAGATAGCCCAGATTGAGTTCGGACGCCAAGCCGGGTTCGCACGATGCCTGCCGCCGGCTTGGCTCGCCGTCACCCCCAAGACGCTGGCAATGGACGTGCCGGCGGCTCTCCCAAAGTCCCGGCCGATAGACACCGCGGCCTCGCTGACCGAAGGCGAAGCCATGGTCCCTGCCACGGAAGCCGCAGTGCCGACTGCACCAACCTTGGCCAAAGCGAAGGCGGCACAGTCCGACGGGCCGTTGACAAGGCAGGTAGTCGTGCACTTCGCTTTCGGCGACGCCACGCTGACCCCAGCAGCTCGCGCGCTCATCGACGAAGTGGCGAAGCCGCTTACGTCGGCGCGACGCATCGCCATCAGCGGCCGCACCGACAGCCTCGGCCCGCAGCGGAGCAACCAGTTGCTGGCCACCGCGCGCGCGAACATGGTGCGAGACCACCTGCGCGTCCGCTACCCGCACCTGGCCCCTGCCCTAACGCTGGAAGCACAGGGCGCGTGCTGCTACGCGGCTTCCAACCAATCGCCCCAAGGCCGCGCGCTGAACCGCCGGGTCGAAGTCGTCTTTGAGCGCGACGCCGAGAACCTGTGACGCGCGCATTCGAATCGTCCACGCCATACCCGCCACCACCCGCAGCTTCACCCAACGCTCAACCCACTTCTGGAGATTCTCATGAGCACTGCACTTCTCGCCTCTCCGTCCCCTTTCCGCGCCTCGGTGCGCCGCCCGCTGGCCATCACCTCCCTGCTGATGCTGCTGGCGCTCGGCCTGGGCGTGGCCTTCCCCGGCCACGCGCTCGATCTGGTGGCATTCACCGGTATCACCGGCCCGTTGACTTCGGCGCTGACGCAGATCGCCGCGCTTGGGCCCGGCATCAAGGCGCTGGTCGGCTTCGTCGGCTTCGTGGTCGCGCTGATCTCGCTGTCGGCACTTCGCAACTTCGGGCCCGTGCTTTTCTACGTCGGCCTGGCCATCTTCGCCGCCGTGGGCTTGGTGATCGCCGGCGCGATCATGGGCGCGGTCATCTGAAGCGTCGGCGCCCTACACAAGCGGAGGCAGCATGTACGCCGACACTTACATCCCGCGTCGCCTGGACGACCAATGGAAGATCGGCTTCTGGGACGTGGACGTGGCCGCGCCGCTGCTGTTCGGCCTGTTCATGGGCTACATGTCGGGCTCGAAGATGTCCTTCGTGCTGTGCATCGCGACGGGCATCTTCACCTCGCGCTGGATCGCCCGCATCAAGGCCGACAAGCACCCGGCCTTCGCGATGCACTGGCTGTACTGGCACCTGCCCACCAGCCCGATCACCGCGATGCGCGCCACGCCACCGTCGCACATCCGCCGGATGGTGGGCTGAGCGGCTGCAGAGCAAGACATGGACTTCGAACGGCTCAACGGCGACATCAAGGACATGCGCCGCCGCAACCGGGGCTTGGCACTGACCGTCGGTGCGCTGGCCGGCGGCCACGTGCTAGCGCTCGTCGTCATCCTGAACCTGCTGGGCAGTGTGCGCACGGTGGTCGTGCCGCCGTCCATCAACAAGTCGTTCTGGGTCACGCGCGACAAGGCCAGCAGCGAGTACCTGGAACAGATGGGCAGCTTCATCGCCTGGCTGGTGCTCGACGTGACGCCGGCTTCGGTGGACTGGAAGAAGGACATCCTGCTCGGCTACGTCGAGCCCGAGCAGCACGGTGAGCTGCGGACGCGGCAAGACCTGGAGGCCGCGCGCCTGAAGCGCATCAACGCCAGCACCTTCTTCATGCCGCAGCAGCTGGTGCCCAGCGAAGACGCGCAGACCGTCGTCGTGCGCGGGCGGCTGCGCACCCAGGTCAACGGCCTGGAGACGGCGAACGACCAGAAGGCCTACCTGGTCGAGTTCAGCTACAGCGGCGGGCGCATGCATCTGAAGACTTTCAAGGAGATCGACCATGCGGCCAAGTAGCTCTTGCGCCATTCAGGTCCGGTGGGAGCGCCAAGCGTACCTGCATGCCATCGCGGTCGCGGGTCTGCTCGTCGGCACGCTCGTCAGCCCGTCAGCCCGTGCCCTGCAGGTGCTCGACGCGCGTGACGGCGTTGCCATCGAAGCCATCCTGTCGATCAAGGAGCCTACGCGCATCCGCATCGACGGCGCGCCGATCACCGACGTGTTCGGCAATATCTACTCCAGCAACTGCGGCGGCGCTGCCGTCGGACCACCCGGGGCGGGCATCGTCGCACCGGCAGCCAACCCGGGTGGCGAGATCGTTCTCGAATGCGACCGCGACAAGGGCGTGATTTACATCCGCCCTGTCGGCGACTCGACTAAGCCGGTCAACCTGTTCATCTCTTCAGCGCAGGCCACCTACACGCTGGTGCTGCGCCGCTCGGACACGCCGGCCGACACCATCGTCATCCGCGACAAGACGCCGCGCCAGACTGCGTCATCGGGCGCGAGCAACGCCGGCCCGCTCGGCCCGTCGGCCAACCACGTGCGTGCGATGAAGGCCATCCTGGTGGCGATGGCCTCGGACCGTGTGCCCGCCGACATGCGTGTTGACGAAGTCAATCGTCCGCTCCAGCTGTGGGCCGAGACCCGGTTCTCACTGATGCGGCGCTACGAAGGGCGCCGCTTGCTGGGTGAAAAGTACCTGCTGCAGAACATCAGCTCGGCCGTGATGGTGCTGGCCGAACAGGAGTTCGACCGCGAGGACAGCCCGGCCGGCGGCCAGGTGGTTGGCGTCGCCGTCGAGAACCACAACCTGCGCCCCGGCGAAAGCACCAACGTGTTCGTGATCCGCCGCGGAGGTGCACGGTGAGCGCGGCCGCCAGCAGCCCTGTCGCTGCGTTGCGCGGTTCGCTGGGGCGGCTGACGCCCAAGCAGCGTCAGTACGCCACGCTGGCCAGCATCCTTCTGGGCGGCGTCGGCATGCTGTGGCTGATCTTCGCGTTCACCGACAACGCACCCAAGGACAAGGGCGCCAAGCCCGCCGGTGGCAACCCGAGTGCGGTGACCAACATCGGCGTGATGCCACCCGGTCAACAGGTCAATCCGGTGGACCAGTGGGTCGGCACGGCCGGCAGCAAGCTGGCGCAGTACGAGAACGAGCGCGAAGAACAGGGTCGGCTCAACAAGGATCGCCAGGCCTTCGAGGCGCGCACGATGCAGCGCTTCTCTGACCTGGAGCAGCGCCTGACATCGGCCGCGCAGGCAGCCCAGACACCAGGCGTCGCGCCGCCTCCTCCGGCTCCGATGCCCGCACCACTGCCGCCGGCGGCAAGCCTTCCCTTGCCGCCGCCGCCGTCGCCCCGTCTGGCCGGGCCTGGCGCGATGCCGCCGGGCCTGCCGAATTCGTTTCTCCCGCCACTGGCTGCACCTGCACCGCCAGCACCGGCGATCACGCGTGTGACGCTCGTCGATCGATCAGCGTCGACTGTTGGTTCGAGCACAGCTACGCCGACGACCACCGCTGGCGAGACGCGAACTGTCTCGACCTTCCTTCCAGTGAGCTTCACGCGCGGCACGCTGCTGGGCGGGCTGGACGCGCCGACCGGCGGCCAGTCGCAATCGAATCCCCACCCGGTGCTGATTCGCCTGTCCGACAACTCGGTGTTGCCGAACCGGTTTCGGGGCGAGTACCGCGACTGCTTCGTCATCGCCGCCGGCTACGGCGACATCAGCTCCGAGCGTGCCTACCTGCGCACCGAGAACCTGTCTTGCGTGCGGGCCGACGGCGCTGCGCTGGAAGTGAAGATCCAGGGCAGCGTGTACGGCGAAGACGGCAAGGTCGGCATGCGCGGCCGTCTGGTCACCAAGCAGGGCCAGATGCTCGCCAATGCGCTGCTGGCCGGCGTGGTCAGCGGCATTGGCTCGGGTCTGGCCACGTCGTCCACCACCTACAGCACCTCGGCGCTCGGCACCATCGCCAGCGCATCCGGTGCCAATGCCTACCGCGCCGGGCTGGGCACTGGCGTGGGCAAGGCGCTGGACCGCCTGGCGCAGTACTACATCAAGCTGGCCGAGAACACCTTCCCGGTGATCGAGGTCGATGCGGGCCGCGAGATCGACGTCGTCATCACCAAGGGCGTGCGCATCGACGTGCCGATGTCGGCCAGCGCCGACCGCGACACCCGCGTTGAAGCGGCGCCCAGCGAACGCTACGTGGAGGCCTCTGATGATGGCAACTACTGAACACCGGCACGGCCTTGGGCCGCTGCGCCACCGCCTTTCCAAGGGTCTCTGCGTGCTGCTGGTCGCCGCACCGCTGACCGTGGCGGCAGCGCCTGACGAATCGAGACTGCTCTCGGCGCTCCGAAAGGCTCATCCCGGCACTGAGTTCACCGCGGTCTCGCGTTCGCCGGTTGCCGGCATCTACGAGGTCTGGATGAACGGCAACGTCGCCTACGTGGCGGCGAAGAACACGCGCTTCTTCATCTTCGGCCGCGTGTTCGACACCCAGACGATGAAGGACCTGACTGGCCCAAAGCTCGCGCAAGCTGCACAACGCGTGAGTACCCCGCAAGCGGCGGCCAGCGCTGCGCCGGTGCCGTTCGACCAACTGCCGCTGGCCGACGCGATCAAGACGGTGCGTGGCAACGGCCAGCGGCGCGTCGCGGTCTTCAGCGACCCTGCGTGCTCGTATTGCAAGCGGCTCGAGCCTGAGTTGGCCGGCATCGAAAACGTCACCGTGTACACCTTCCTGGTTCCGTTCCAGGGGCCAGACAAGCCTATCGCGATCTGGTGCGCGGCCGACCGTGAACAGGCGTGGCAGCGTTTCATGCTGCAAGGCGACACCTCGCTGTTGAGCACGGCGCCGAACTGCGCCCACCCGGTGGATCGCAACCTGGCGTTGGCCCATCGTCTGGGCGTGCACGGCACGCCAACGCTGTTCTGGGCCGACGGCTCGCGCACGGACGGCTATGTCGATCGCGCCGTGCTCGAAGCACGCCTGCACCAGGCAAGCCCGGAGGCTCGGCCGTGAGCGCCGCGCGTTCACTCCTGCGGCTCACGCTGCCGATCAGCGTGGCAGCGGTGTTCACCGGCTGCACCAGCATGTCGGGGCTGAGCGGCAGTTCCAGCTACGCCTGCAAGGCACCCGATGGGGTGACCTGCGATTCGGTTTCCGGCACCTACGCGAACGCGATCCACAACAACCTGCCGAACCAGCGTTCACGGGCAACCGCGCCGTCCCTTCAAGTGGGTGGCGCGCCTCAGGCTGCGCCCAATCGCCCTGCTTCCTCTGCGGTGCCTACGGCGCTTGCGGTTGACTCGGATTCACCGACGCCCCTGCGCTCCACAGCCCGCATCCTGCGCCTGTGGTTCAAGCCCTGGGAAGACGCTGACCGCGACTTGTACGACCAGGGCTACGTCTATGTGCAGATCGACAGCGGCCAGTGGCTGATCGAGCACGCCCAACGGCAGATCCGCGACGCCTATGCCCCGCTGCGTCCGCCACCGCGCAACGCCGCCAGCGACACCAAGGAAGGCTCGGCGCTGACGGCCAACGTGCGGAGCGCACCGCGCTTGCCCACCCCAGAGAACCCGCTGCCTGGTCTGCTGCAGCCGACACGCCCCGAAACCAGCGACTGAGGCCACGCCATGCACACCGACGCCTCCAACCGCCACCCTTCGGCCAGCCGCTCCGAACGGCCATCACTGTTCGGGCTTGGCCAGCCCCAGGACACACCTGCCGAACAGTTCGCAGCCTGGCTGCCTTACTCCGCCTACCTGAGCGCCGAAAAGCTGTTCGTCAACCGCGACAGCGTCGGTTTCATGTTGGAAGTGATGCCGCAGTCCGGCGCCGACGAGCGCATGGCCGAGGTGCTGATCTCGCTGTACTCGACTTGCCCGCCGGGCACAGGCATCCAGTTTCATCTCTTCGCGTCGCCGCATCTTCGCGACCAACTGCGCCGCTACGCCAACCTGCGCGTCGAAGACATCGACCAAGCCGAGAAAGCTAAGCACTGGGGCCGCCCGGCGCGCAACGACAACCTGTTCCACCGCCTCGCACGCCAGCGCGTCGGGCACCTGTTGCAAGGCGCGCAGAAATCGTTGACCGCAGGCTTCCACTACACGATCCGCGACTTCCGGCTGATGATGAGCGTGGCGCTCACCGCCGATGCCGAAGACCTGACCCGGCGCGACGAGTTGATGGCACTGCGGGAATCGATGTCATCGACGCTGCGCTCGGCCTCGCTGCCGAACCGTGTGTGTGATGCGGCCGACCTCATCAACTGGTGCGCGCTGTTCACCAACCCCGACCGCATCTCGCAGACCGACGCGCCGAATCTGCACTACGACGACGGCCGCGAGCTGCGCGACCAGATCATCGACTTCGACACCATCCAGGACCCGCACGCCGGTGGCCTGACGTTGTGGAAGGAAGGCGGCGAAGCAGTGCTCGAAGCGCGCTTCTACTCCATCAAGTCCTTCCCCGAACGCTTCGCGCTGTGGCAGATGGGGTCGCTGATCGGCGACCTGATGCAACCGGCGCTGCAATACAGCGCACCCTTCCTGCTGACCATGGGCGTGCACGTGCTCGACCCGAACGTCATGAAGTCGGTCGTCACGGCGAACCATGTGCGGGCGACGCAGAACGCCAAAAGCAAGATGGCCGACGTGATGCCCGATGTCGGCAAGAAGCTGCAGGACTGGACGGCTGCGGCCAACGCCATCGACATCGGCAGCAGCCTGGTGAGCCTGTACCACCAACTGGCGATCTTCACCCCACCGCACAAGGCGGTGGCTGCCCAGGAAACCGCCAACGCGATCTGGCGCGGCCGGGGCTTCCAGCTCAACGCCGACGTGTACATGCACCGCCAGGCGCTGCTGGCTAGCCTGCCGATGACGCTGTCGGAGAAGTTCCACAAGGACCTGGCCAAGATGCGCCGGGTCTCGCGCAAGACGATGGCCAACGCCATCCACCTGGCGCCACTGATCGCCGAGTGGCGCGGCACCCGCACCCCGGCGCTGGTGTTCGGCGGCCGGCGCGGCCAACTGATGACGCTCGACATCTTCGACAACGACCTGGGCAACTACAACTTCGCCATCATCGGCGCGCCAGGCTCGGGCAAGTCGGTGCTGATGAACGAAATGGCCTGGTCTTACCGCGCCATCGACGCCAAGGTGTGGATGCTGGACCTGGGCCGCTCCTTCGAGAAGCTGTGCCGCAAAGCCAAGGGCACCTACATCGAGTTCAAGCCCGATGTGGACATCTGCCTGAACCCGTTCACGCGCATCGTCGACATCAACGAAGACATCGACATGCTGGTGCCGGCCATCTCGAAGATGGCGTCGATGTCCCGGCCGCTGGACGAGGTTCAGTACAAGGCCATCTCAGCGATGGTGCTGCGGCTGTTCCGCGTGCATGGCAACGACCTGACGATCACCGCGCTGCGCGATGCCTTCAAGGAAGGCTCCATCGAAGAACTGGGCGCCGTCAACGACCCGCGCATTCGCGACTTGGCGATCATGCTGAATCCCTACGCGCGGGGCGGTCAGTACGAGCGCTTCTTCGAGGGCCGCAACAACGTCGATTTCGACAACGACTTCGTTGTCATCGAGAACGAGGAACTGAAGCGCCGGCCGGACCTGCATGCCGTCGTCAACATCCTGCTGCTGCACCAGATCACTGGCGAGATGTACCTCACGCGCAACCGGCGCAAGGTGCTGTTCATCGACGAGTTGAAGCAGCAGCTTGGCGACATCGGCGCCGACGATCCGGTCAAGGCAGCGGTGGTCGAGGAAGCTGCGCGGCGCGCGCGGAAGTACGGCGGCTCACTGGGCACCGCAACGCAGAGCGCCGACGACTACTACGGCTCGGCGCAGATGGAGGCGGCTTTCAACTGCTCCGACTGGGTGTTCCTGCTGCGCCAGAAACCCGAGTCCATCGAAATGCTCGACCGCAAGGGGCGACTGTCGATGGACGAACCGAAGAAGCGCCTTTTGAACTCACTGCGCACCGAGCCCGGCGTGTTCTCCGAGGTGTACATCTCGTCGCCAGTCGGCGAAGGCGTCGCACGCAACATCCTCGACCCGGCCACTCACCTGCTGTTCTCCAACAAGCTGGAAGACAACGCGCCGATCGACGACTTGCGCGCACAAGGCCTGAGCATCGACGAAGCCATCGCCGAGCTGCTGCGCCGCCGGGGGCATGTGGCATGAGAGCCGTGATGCTGAACGCGCTGATGGCGATGCTGATCGTCTTCGGCACGCTGGCTGCCTACGACCGGCTGGTGATCCGGCCGGGGCAACTCATCGGCGTGGTCGATGTCGGCGAGGTCTATCGGCAAAAAGAAGCCCAGTTCACGCTGATCCTCACCAAGGCCGGCTCCGACGTCGAGCGTGAACGGGCCATGGCGATGGCGCGCAGTTTCTCGCAACGCTTGCCCGTCGCGCTGGAAGAACTGCCGCGCGACTGTGCCTGCCTGGTGGTGCTCAAGAGCGCCGTAGCGGGCCCCACGCCGCGCACGCTGGACCTGACGGCACACCTGAAGCGGAAGCTGGAGGCGCCATGAAGACGCTGGCCATCAGGTTCATCGCCAACTTCACCGACTTCCTGCGCCACATGCGAGCGCGTTGGTACCTGTACCTGCCGGTGTTCGCGGTCTGGGCGTTCGCCTACGCGCGCGTCTTTGTTGACCCGACTCCACGCGTGCCGGTGCTGTTCAACTGGACGCCCAGCCTGCCTTACAGCGTTGCGCTGGTGCAGTACGGCCCGCACACCTTGCGGCGCGGCGACTACGTGGTGTTCGCCTTCGCGGGTGAGGCGCAAGCGGCATATCCCGGCCTGCATGGCCAGCCCTTCTTCAAGATCGTGCGCGGCATGCCTGGCGACACGGTGACCGTGGAGGGCCGCATCGTCGCCATCAATGGCGAGTTCGTCGGCCAGGCGAAAACACACGCCTACGACCGCCGGCCGCTGGACCCCATCTCAGCGACTGTCATCCCGCCCGGCCATTACTACGTGCAAGGCACGAGCCCCGATTCCTTCGACTCGCGCTACCGCGCCAGCGGGCTGGTGCGAGCCGAGCAGGTGCTGGGCACTGTGGTGCCGCTGTTCTGAGGGTGCATCGTGAAAGCTCCCTTCGCATTACTCGCCATCGCAGCGGCCGGCCTCGGGCTTGCGGCGAACCCATCACATGCGCAAGCAGTGCCGCCGGCCGACGCCATGCCCATCACCGACGACATGCCGCTGGCCGACTACCTGAGCCTGCTGGCCCAGATCTCGCCGGCTGCCCACGACGGTGCTCAGGCCTACCTGCGGGCCTTTCAGCAGCGCTGCGGCCGGCAGGTTCGGACAGCCGAACTGCGCCGGGCCATGGCGGACGGCGATGGTGACCCGGTGCTGATGGGCATGATCCGCGCGAGCCATCTTCGCGATGCGAACGCACTCGCCCAACTCGGCCAGCGTGTGAGCTGTGACCGACGGAGCGTGCGGTGAAGACGGTACGCCGCCCGGTTCTGGCGATAGCCCTGTTGGTAGCCGCCAGCAGCGCGTGGACAGCCGATCTCGGGACCATCGGCCCCACCTACGGCATCAGCGAGCCGCACCTGCTGAACTTCATCGAGCAGCGCCTGCGCGAGAAGGAACGCAGCGGCGAGCTGCAACAACTCATCGACCAAGCTCAGGCACGCGGGATCGACGCCGTGAAACGTCCCCAGCCGGTCGCGGGGCTGCAGCCCACCGCAACTGCACGCACCTTCTACTTCGACGCGAGCTTCACGCTGGATCGCAACGTCACCGATGCCCGCGGGCAACTCTTGTTCGCGGCGGGCACGCGCAAGAACCCGCTGGACGTGGTGTCGCTGACCAAACACTTGCTGTTCTTCGACGCCCGCGATCGCCGCCAGGTGACCCGGGCCCAGGAGCTGATGGCGCGCTACGCCGGCAAGGTCAAGCCGATCCTGACCGGTGGGTCGTATCTGGACCTGATGAAGGCCTGGCGCATCCCCGTCTACTACGACCAGCAAGGCACGCTGACGCGGCGCTTCGGCATCCGCCAAGTGCCTGCCCTCGTGTCGCAGGAAGGGGCGCGCCTCCGCATCGACGAGGTGGTGCTGCCATGAAGATCGCCCGCTCCATGCTCGCTGCCCTGCTCGCGCTGGTGTCTTCGCTTGGACAGGCAGCCGACAGCCTGACCTGCACCGGCAGGTTCCCCAACCCCATCACCGAAATCTGCTGGAGCTGCATCCTGCCGATCAGCATCGGCAGCGCGACCGTTGCCAACTTCGACGGGCAGGAGGACATCCCCAATCCGTCGAACCCGGTCTGCAGCTGCGGCGTCAACCCGACCATCGGCCTGTCCATCGGCTTTTGGGAACCGGCGCGTCACGTCGAGGCGGTACGCAAGCCGTTCTGCCTGGCTTCACTGGGCGGCATCGACCTGGACCCCGGCATCTCGGTGCCCGCCGCAGCACGCTTCACACGCGCAGAAGGCGACGGTGACGGCGGCAGCTTCTACCAGGCCCACTTCTATGTGAACCCGGTGCTGTACTGGCTGGATGTGGTGACGGATTTCCCCTGCCTGGAACGCGGCTCGTTCGATCTGGCCTACCTCACCGAAGTCGACCCGCTGTGGAACGACGACGAGCTCACGCTGATCCTCAACCCCGAGGCCGTGCTGTTCGCCAACCCGGTCGCGGTCGCCGCATGCGCCGCCGACTGCGTGGCGGCCACCGCAGGTTTCGGCATCGCGGAGATGTTCTGGTGCGCCGGCTGCCAGGGCGGCATCTACCCTTTCGACGGCCATGTGCCCTATCACATGGGTGGCGTGCGCACGGCCGAGCTGCTGGCCCAGCGGCTCACCGCCAAGATGCACCGCGAACTGCTGGCCTGGGGCTGGCATGGCAAGCCGGGGCTGTGCGGACCGTACTTCCTGCCGGCGATGGACAAGACGGCCTACAAGGCCCATCTCACCTACCCCGTGGCGAATACCGCGAAAGACGGCGGCCGTTGCTGCCATCCTTTCGGCCGCAGCACCATCGTCTGGGGCGCCGGCAAGGAGTACCCGGTGCGCGGCGAAGACTTCGCTTTCATGCTGTTTCGCAAGAGGAACTGCTGTGTGGGCTACTGACACCGCCTTGCGCCTGCGCGGCGCTGCCCACGCTGCCCTCGCTGCCCTTGCCTGCATCGCGCTGACGTGCTGCACAGGTGTGTGGGCCCAGGGCACACCGCCTGTGACCGACGCGGACATGGAACGGGCCCGCGGTGCACAGCCGGTCATCACGGACCGTGATGTCGAACGGGCGCGGCAGAAGCATCGGGCGCCTTCGGACGCGGACTTGGCTCGCGTACCCGTGCCGTCCACTCCCAAGGTGGACATGCTGCCCCAGCCCGCGACGCGAACACCCATCGACCTCGAAGCTCTTGCCAAAGGCTTCGACGCGCAGACAGGCCAGCCAGCCCTCAAACCCAACGCAGGACCGGGGCTCTTGATCTTCATCAGCTTCGAGATGCCCGAGCCCACACTCGCCCGCCTGGTTGACCAAGCCACACGCGCACGTGCATCAGTGGTCTTGCGCGGCCTGGTCAACAACTCGCTACGCGACACGGTCGAGCGGACCCAGCGCTTGATCGGCAACCGCCAGGTGTCAGTGCAAATCGACCCGCAGGCGTTCGACCGATTTGCAGTCACACGGACGCCTTCGTTCGTGCTGGTGCGCGATGGCGCCCAGCCTCAGGCTTGTGGTGCCGCCGCTTGCTTCGCATCGGATCAGTTCGCCCTGGCGGCTGGCGACGTCTCGCTCGACTACGCCCTCGAATTCATCCAGCGCTCGACGCCACGCCTGGCCAGCGACGCCAGCGGCTTTCTGCGGCGCCTGAAGGGCACGGGGGGCTGATCGTGCGCAAGCTCGTCATCTGGTTCACCGTGTTCTGCTTCGTCACGACGCAGACCTCTGCAGTCGCGGGCCCACACGAGGAAGGCGTCGCTGCGGGTCAAGCTGCCAACCCCGTGGCCCGCGGCAACGTGACCGCACCGAACGCCACCGCAGTGGTGCCCGGCTACACGACCGCGCCACCCGAGGCCGCCTACTACCGGCAACCCAACCTCGCCACGCAAGGCAGCGCGCGCCTCGCGCTGTGCGCCACGCTGCCCAATGACCCCGTGTGCCAGGCGCAGCGCGGTGCGGTCTCGTCAGCCAACACGCCGCGGCCCGCCGTGACGTCCACTGACCCCGCGGTGGCAGCCGCCCGCGACATCGGGCGCAGCCCATCCAGTGTGCTGGGCAGCCTGGCCACTTACTACAGCGGCTGCACCACCACGGTCACCAGCTTGCCTCCCACCACGCAGGCTCGCACCTGCCTGCGCTACCAGGGCGTGGGCAACTACCTTTGCACCCGCTCGCTGACTGTTGCCACCGAGCGAACCATCAGTTGCAACCCAGGCGACTGGTTCGCAAACGCCGCATCGGGCCGCGCGGGGCTGGGTGTGCAGTGCCTGCCGGACCGACCCGACACGGCTCATCACTTCCGCGTCACGCAAGACGGCACGCCGCTGAGCTTCTTCGACGTGGACATGACCACGCCCGTGGTGTTCCCGCAGATGGTCGCGGTGCTGGAGACCAGCTACTCAAGCATGACGGGTCTGCCGATCCGCACCGGCGTGTGGGTGGCCAACAAGTCCTGCGCAGGCAGCGCCTGCAGCCTCACCGCGATGATCGCCGCCGAGTCGCTGGAGACCTGCACCGGCGGCGGCGACTCGGGCTACACCTGCACCAGCGTCGAGCCCTTCCTGAAGGTGTACGCGGCGTGCCGTGCCGGCACGCAGAGCGGCGACAACATCCAGGACACGGTGTGCAATGGCGACAGCGGCTGCACCACCACGGCGCTGGATGGCGCCAAGTGCTACGCGCCCGCCGGTGGCTGGACGCCCTATGCCGGCATCGACATCACGGGCACCGTACCCGGTTCCTTCTGGAACATCGACACCGACCGCGCGGTGGTCGGCTGGACCGTGAACCCCGCCTACGGCCCCATCCCGACTATGGTGCTCAGCTACACCCGGCCTGCCACTGCGGTGACCGCAACGGACCGCTGGGATGACCAATGCCCTGCGCTGTCCGCTGGCGGCCAGTGCACGGTCAGCACCGCGCCCGTGTGCACGGACGGCCCGGCGACCAAGGTGATCGACGGTATATCCATTACGCGGGACTGCTGGGAATACACCAGCACGATGAGTTGCACCAGCGCAGCGCCACTGGATCAATGCGCGCCGCTGGCGGCTGCAGGCTGCACCCCAACGGCATCCGTCTGCAAACAGACGAACACCGTCACTGGCCTGTGCGAGGTCTATGAAGACAGCTACTCCTGCCCGGTGCCCGCCCAGACCGTCACCAGTGCCAGCAATTGCCCGACCAATGTGTTCTGCCTGGACGGCAACTGCTACAACATCGCCGCCCCGAACGACGCTGACTTCGCGCGCAGCATGTCGATGCTGGAGGCGGGCCGCGAGGCCGGCGTCTACATCGACAGCGACCGCATGCAGGTCTTCGATGGTGAGGAGAACCGCTGCCGCGACCGCCTGCTGAAGAACTGTTGCTATGCCGACGGCGCCGGTGCAGGCATGACCAACCAGAGCATGTTCGGCTCCGGCTCCCGCCTGGTTTACGACGTGCTGATGAATTCCGAGAACCGGCAGTTCCTCTACCAGGGGATGTCGGCACTGCTGACCGGCGCTGGCTTCAGCGGTACGTTCACCACCTACGGCGTCACCGTTGCCGTCAACGGCGCGGCGATCCCTGCCGGCTCCACGGTGGTGTATTCGGGCACCAACCTCGTCGTCGCCTTCGACCCCTGGTCGCTGGTCATCGCCGTGATCATCTACATCATCCTCTCGATGATGTCGTGCAACGAGAACGAAGGAAAGCTCGCGATGAAGGAAGGCGCGAAGCTGTGCCACACGATTGGCACCTGGTGTTCGTCGTGCTTCCGCGTCCTGGGTGTGTGCGTCTCCTGCGTTGAACGCACGACCTCCAAGTGCTGCTTCAACTCGATGCTCGCGCGCATCGTCAACGAACAGGGCCGGGCCCAGATTGGCAAGGGCTGGGGTGGCGCGCAGAGCGCCGACTGCTCTGGCTTCACGGTCGCGCAACTGCAGACCCTGAATTTCGCAGCTATGGATTTGTCGGAGTTCTATGCGTCGCTGGTTCCGACGCTGCCGAATCTGGCGACGCTGCAGGGCAACGGCGCCAGCCGCATCCCCACCTGCTACTACGGCCAAGGGAGATGCCAATGAAGTCCGCCTTGCTCGGGTGGCTGGTCATCACAGCCGCCTTGATGTCCAACGCTGCGGCGCAGGAACGCAAACCGGTGCAGGACGCACGACCCCTGCTGATCGCAGCCATCGAGGCGCCTGACGGCCAGTCGCGCGGCCTGTTGGTGGGCGAGATCGCCGACGCGATCACGCGGCAGTTCAAGGGCACGTCACCGATCTACATCGACGTGGCGACGGAGCGCCGCTATGCCCAGGCCGGCTGCAGCCGCCTGAAAGTGCGCTTCTGGCAGGACGGCGTGCAGTTGCCGGGGGTGGCCTCACCGCGCCGGCAGACCATCGATTTCGGCATCAACTATTGCCTCGACGGCCTGCCGCCGAAGTCGCTGTCATGAAGTTGCCCGCATGAGCCGCGCACTCCTCCCGTTGCTGTGGGTCCTTGCCGCCATAGCCGCACCGGTGTCCTACCCGCAGGACGCCACCCCGCGCTACTGGTCGGACACCTGGCGTGGGTGGCACTTCTATGAAGACCCCGAGCCCGAGGCCACGGCTCAACGCGAGGTGCCACGAAGAAGCAGCCAGTCGACGCCCAAACCACAGCCGGCGAAACTGCCCGAGATCGTCGAGTTCGAGCGCCTGCAGAAGGCAGTCGAACAGACCCGCACCATCGCCATCATGCGGCCGACCGAAGCCAACGTCCGGCGCTACATGGAGCTGGAGGCAAAGGTGGTCGCGCGGGCTTCCACCTTTGCCGACATGGCACAGCGGGTCGCCTGGGCCACACCGGAACTCGACCCGACCCTGCAAGGTCGGCCCGTGAACGCCAAGGCGCTGGAGGTGTTCGAGCAGCAGCAGATATCCCAGCGCTCGGAGTCCATCGGTGCGCTGGGACGCGACCACGTGCTGTTCTTCTTCTTCCGTGGTGACTGCCCGTACTGCCACGCCTTCGCGCCCACGCTGGAAGCCTTCCAGGCTCGGCATGGCATCAAGGTGGTGGCCATCAGCATGGACGGTGGGCCAATGCCCGGCTTCCCGGACGCCCGCCGCGACAACGGCATCGCCACCACCTTGAAGGTGAGCCAGGTGCCAGCCATCTACCTGGCCCAACCTTTCACCGGAAAGATCACGCCGATTGGCTTCGGCGTGATGTCCGAAGCGCAACTACTGGAGCGGATCACCCTTGTGTCGTCGCAAGTAGCCGAACTGCCATCACCGATTTCCACATCACAGGCTGCCCTTCGGTAGCCCGTGCAGGAGCGCCCCATGAACACGTCGAAGCCACGCCGAGCCCAACGCGCACTTGCTACTGCCCTGACCGCAGTGCTCGTTGTCTCGCCAATCACTCTGCGCGCCGGCGACCTCAACACCGAGGTGAACAACATGTTCAACAGCCTCGGCTCCATCGGCAACTACACCGCACCGGGTGCCTTTCGCGGGCAGACCTTCAACACCTACACCGGTGGCAGCCTGTTCATGCGCGCGCCGAACAAGGTGTATCAGCTCGCAGCCATCCAGTTCCCCAGCGCCAAGGCGGGCTGCGGCGCCATCGACGTGTTCGGCGGTTCGTTCTCACACATCTCGGCGGCCGAGTTCAAGAACATGCTGCGCAACATCACCGCGGCGTTGCCGGGCATCGCATTCCAGCTCGCGCTCGAATCGGTGTCACCCTTGCTCGGCGGGCTGACCAAGTGGGCCAAGGGCCTGGAAACCTGGATCAACAACGCGCGCATCAACTCCTGCGAGACGGCCAAGGCTATCGTTAGCACAGCGGCCGAAGCGGCCGGCTACAGCTCGCAGGAAGCCTGCTCCGACCTGGCCATCGAGATGGGCCTGGAGAGTGACCGCGACGCAGCGCGCCGTCGCTGCGCGACAGACCGCACCAGCATCCTGGCTTCGGCACGCACGTCCGGCGACGCCAACGTGCGCAACAAGGCGCCCTTCGTCGGCAACCTGACCTGGAAGGCGCTGCAGCGCACCGGCACCTACCTCGACGACCAGGAACGCGAACTGATCATGAGCATCGTCGGCACGGTGATCTTCTATCCCGAAGACGCCGCCCGCGATCCGGAACCTGTTGCGCCGACCATCACGTCGATCAGCCACCTCCTCTACGGCCAGGCCGCCGGCACGGGCACCAACGTGACGCAGCACCTGCTGCGCTGTAACGACTACACCAACTGCGATGTGGTCACGCTGAACACCGCCTACACGCACACACCGTTCACGGCCCGGGTCGAGACGATGATGCGGTCGATCGCCGACAAGATCGCCACACGGGCGGCAATCCCCAACAACTCCGCCGAGGTCGGTTTCGTCAACCAGACCACCGAGCCGGTCTACAAGATGCTGTCGATCGGCGCGACCATTCCGGGCTCGGGCCTGTCCGACAGCCTGATCGGCCAGTACCGCGACGTCATCGCCGCCGACTACGCCTACGTCTTCCTGGAGCGCAATCTGCGCGTCGGAATGGCGGCGCTCGACAAGGACTACACCTTGCAGCAGAGCCAGCGTGAACTGGCCAACCAGGTCAGGCAGCGGGCGCAGGCGATGCTGCTGCAACTGGCTCAAGAGAAGAACCTGCTGTACCAGAAGGTCGGATCGTTCCGGGCCGTCTCCAGCCACCTGGAACAGCTCGAACGGCAGCTTCGCTCCAGCATGCCGCAGCACGTGATGGACATGCTGGGCCAACAAGCGGCCTACCTGTCGCGGTAGTGCCGGTGGTGTGAGTACGCCATGTGGGAGATCTACGCTTACCAGAACTCCGACAGCCTGTTCGGCATCTTCAACGCGGCTGCGGCCATCCACGCCTCCAGCGACTATGCAGCCGCCGTCGCGGCTGTCGCCTTCTGCGGCTTCGTCGCTGCGCTGATCGCCTACGCGTTCGCTCCCGACAAGTTGCAGGGCTGGAAGTGGCTGGCCACGGTCTTGCTGGTGTTCTCGATCCTGATCGTGCCGCGCGTCACCGTGGGCATCGTCGACAAGACGGGTGGTTCGGCAGTCAAGGTGGTTGCCAACGTGCCCTTCGGCATCGCGATGCTGGGCAGCGTCACCAGCACCATCGGCCACACGCTGACGAGCCTGTTCGAGACGGCGTTCCAGGTCATACCGGGCGCAGGCGGGCTGCCGAGCGAACTGACCTACGAGAAGAACGGCCTGATGTTCGGCAACCGACTGATCCGCGACACCGGCAACGTCGTGTTCCAGGACCCGAACTTCCGCACCGACCTGATCAACTACATCCACAACTGCACGATGTACGACCTGATCGACGGGACGGTCGATCCGGGAACGTTCTCCAGTTCTGACGACGTGTGGGCGCTGATGGGCACTCCCAACCCCGCGCGCTTCACGACGGTGTCTGCCGGCGGTGGCGCCACGACAGTGGACACCTGCCCGAACGTCTACACGAACCTGAATGGCCGCCTGCCGGCGCAGATCACCCGCATCCAGGGCAAGTTGGCCTTCCAACTGAACCCAACCCTGCCGAGCGCAACCGCGGCGGCGGCCATCGCCGGCCAGATTCAGCAAGCCTATGTGAAGAACAGCATCGCCACCGCCTCTGCAAGCGCTGCCGACCTGATCCGCCAGAACGCGGTGCTCAATGCGATCAACGACACCAGCAGCATCATCGGGCAGAAGGTCAACGACCCGGCATCGATGGTCCTGGCTGTCGGCCGAGCCCAGGCCGTGGCGCAGCAGAACGCGACGTGGCTGAACTATGGGAAGGTGGCTGAACAGTCGCTGCCCGTGTTCCGCAACGTCATCGAGGCGATCACCTACGCTCTCTTCCCGCTCTTCGTGCTGCTGCTCCTGCTGACCAGCGGGCGCGAGACGATGGTCGCGTTCAAGGGCTACGCCGCGATCCTGATCTGGATTCAGCTGTGGCCACCGCTGTACGCGGTACTCAACTACATGGCGTCGATCTACGCGGCCTACGATCTGGCTGCGGCGGCCGATCTCGGCAGCGGCGCCAAGGCGCTGTCACTGCAAACCGCATCGACGATCTACTCGAGGGCGATCTCCGGCGAGGCCGTGGTCGGCTACCTGGCCATCAGCATCCCGTTCATCGCGTGGGCGGCGCTCAAGCGCATGGAGAACTTCGGCACGGCCCTGGTCGGCGGGCTGTCTGGCTTGCAGGGCATGCTGGCGGGCAGCACAGGCTCCGCCGCCGTTGGCAACGTGAGCATGGGCAACGTGGCGATGGACCAGTTTCAGCTGGCGCCAAACCGAACGTCGGCGTTCATGAGCTCGTGGCAGAACGACCTGACGGGCAACACGATTTCGTCGAATGCACTGACCGGGCGGACTGCGGTGAGTCTGCTGCGTAACCAGGGGTTTGCATCACGCGTCGTTTCAATGCGCGTAAGCGAGCAGGATGTGACCGAGGCGAGTCGCCAGGCGGATTCAGCGCGGAGTGAATCGGTAGCGGCGAGCACCGAACGCTCGGCAGTGCTGGCCGACACGTTCAGTCGCGGACTTGCGAAGCTCCGATCAATCCGCTCCAGCGGAGGCACGACCTCAAGCAGCTTCGAGCAAATCGGCGAGAACCTGACGCGCCTTGACCAAATCACCAAGAGCGTTGCCGACCGCACGGGACTGACGCAGTCGCAGGTTGCACAAATTGCGTTCGGAGCAGCCGCGCACGTTGGCGTCTCCACCCCGATCGCAGGCGCTGACGCACGAGCGAGTGCGGGCAAGAATTACCAATCGAGCCTGTCTGCCGAGCAGCAAAAGGTGCTTGGTTCCTTGACGAGCGATCAGATTGCCGAGTTCAAGCAGTTCGGTGATCGAGTCTCGCGTGACACGAGCGTGATCGAAGCTGTGGCCTCCGATTCGCGCGAGTCGAAGGAACTGTCTTCACGATTGGCAACAGCGACCGCCCGCTACACTCGCGCGGACGCCAGCGTTGCCGAGCGAACCGCGATGGCGGAACGGCTCTCGGCAGCGCGTGAGCGCGGCGAGACGATCTCGATCGACACCGCCCAAGACCCCTACAACTTGGCCATGTTCATGCGCTTCGCCGAGCAGTACGGCGGCAACAGCGCATCAGCCCTGGCCATGTTCGAGGCCGAACTTGCCCGGCAAGGCCTGCCGCCGAATCGCACGTTCTCGGATGGCACCGCTCTGCCTGCCTCGTTCGGTGACATTCGCCCGTTGTACGACCGCGCGGCGGCCGACACCAAACTTGACCCTGATATCTCGGCACGGGCGAGATCAAATCGAGGATCCGTGTCGGCGGCCGATGTGAGGCCATCGTTGACCACCGAACGGCCAGCGGCCACTGCTTTGCGCGCTGAGGTTCAAGAGTCGAGTGTCGATATCCGGCAGCAGGTCAGGTCCGACGCAGCTGCAGTGGACACGAGGTCTGATGCGGTGCGCTCACCTGACGGGACGCTTCAGTCGCGGAAGTCGCTCCTGAAACAGGCCGGCAAGCAGGTCGCAGGCGATGCCAACGCATCCCTTGATAGCGCTGGCGACCTTGTGAAGGACTTGATCCACAAGAAGTAGCGAGTTATTCCGCCTACAGTTTGTCAGGGTCGAACTGGTGCCGGCCGTGCTCAGGTTCGAGCGCGCTGACCGATGGCGGCCGCCCTTTGTCGCGCCAGTAGTTGTCCATCAGGTCGTCCGGCGTCGTGCCCAGATCGGATGCCACCCCGCCTCTACGGCCGGGCCTCATCTTGACTCCGCGCGCGATGCCCGATATCGCGCCGCCAATCGCTGCGCCAGCGACGGCACCAATAGTCGTCATGACGGCCCTCAAGCCCCAGTCATCTGCCATGGCCGACGCAAAGCCGACCGTTGCGCCGACGGCGATGAAAGCGATAAGCATGGCTTTTCGCATCAATGGACGCCTCCAGAACAACAGGCCATCCTAAAGCCTAGGAACAGGTAGCGTCGATCCTCGACCCCAAAGTGCCACCGTCCCCTTGCCAGCGCGACATCGCGTCGCCGCGTCGAGATGGTCATCATCGTGATGTGATCCAAGCTTACCGCCCAGGCGGCTGCTGTGGCAAGTCGGCTCGCCCTTTGACTGGCCCAAAACGGCAACTAACCCCTGCAGGCAAGTTCAGCTTCGAAGCTCTTCGGCTTGCCCTTGAGAGGTCGGCGCCTGACGAGCCATGGGCGACAATCATGATGGGTATAGGTCCACAAAGGTGACGCATGACCGACGACGGCGAGCGCTGGGTGAAGTTCTTGCGGCAGTACGGACCGCTCCCGCGAAACGAGAACATGTACGACGAGCACATCCGGCGGTCGGCGCGTCGCCTGGGGGTGGCGCCGATCACATTCCGGCATCCGCTCGAGGAGAGGGTGCTCTCGGTGTTCGACGGAACATCACCCCCCAACCCGATCATCCTTACAGGCACGGCCGGAGACGGCAAGAGTCATCTTTGCGGTCAGATCTGGCAACGGCTGGGGGGACAGCCGTCCGCTTGGGCCTCCGACGACATCTATTTCCAACTGGCCGTCACGATCGGCGATCGAGCATTCACGTTGCACGTCATCCGCGACTTGACCGCCCTACCGGATCAAGACGAGCGGGGACGCTATGAGAGCAAGGCCTCGTTGCTTCAGAAACTCAGCGAGACGATCTTTGACCCCTCGGCAGACAGCCTGTTCCTGCTCGCAGCCAACGATGGGCAGTTGATCGAGACGTGGCGGAAGCTAGGCCCGGCCGGTAAGGCGCAGCGTGCGCGTGCCCTGTTCGAAGCACGCCTCATGGGGGATACCGACCCAGAACCAGGTGCGAACGTTCACCTCTTCAATCTCAGCGTTATTTCGAGCGCAACCGTCCTCGAGCTTTCGCTCGATTCCCTTCTGGCCCACGCGGGCTGGCAGGCTTGCCTCTCGAATGGCCAAGTTGACGGCTTCTTCGGACTGCGCTGCCCCATTCGCAAGAACTACGAACTGCTCAAGACGCCCCTCGTGCGATCGCGCTTGGTCGCGTTGTTTCGGCTTTGCGATTTCAATGAGCTGCACACGCCGATCCGGCGCGTGCTGATGTTGCTTGTCAACGCGTTGCTTGGTCACCCGCTTGCAAAGGACCGCTTGCTGCTGCCCACCGATGTGCGAGACGTCATCGCAGCAGGGACAAGCTACCAGGCCAGTCTCTACAGCAACATGTTTGGAGCCAACCTCACCGGCACCAAGCGCGAGTCTCTGGAGATCTTCGAATACCTGGGGCGGTTCGGCATCGGCCAGGAAACCACCAACCGCATCGACAACATCCTGATCTTTGGTGCCGAGGATGACAATCTCAGGCCCTACTACGACGCGCTCATCGGCGCAGACGAGTTCTACGGAGGGACCGACCGCTACGGTGCCGCCCAGCGGGCCTACGTCGAAACACCCGAAGCCACAGTCGGAGATCGCCACATCTTCTTGGACATGTTGGTCGAGCAACGGCGTGGCTTGTTCTTTAAGATCCCCGACGCCCAGGCGGATGAGCTCAAGCTCTGGAGCCTCACCGTGTTTGCGGGAGCTGGAGGCTACTTGGCGGATGTCGCCGAGCCACTGTTCGCAGGCGAGCGCGTGCCGCGACATGTCGTGACCAGTCTGGTCAACGGGCTCAATCGAATCTTTACGGGCATGCTCGTGTCGTCCGATCGCGAACTCTTGTTGGCGACCAGTTTGTCGTTCTCAGGCGCCCGGGTTAGTCAACTCCTGGAGGATCGCATTGCAGTATCGGCCCGCGGCCGGCCAGAGAAAGTCGACGTCGTGCTGCGTGGTGGCTTTCCCCGCCTGGAAGTCAGTCTACCCAACGGCGCCGTTCGATCACTGAGGCTGAATCTGACACGCTATGAGTTCCTCTTGCGCGTCAGCGAAGGCGCGTTGCCCGGCAACTTCTCCAGAGAATGCTACGAGGACATTCTTGCGTTCAAGAGTGCGCTCCTGGGTGCAGCGGCCCAGTCGCGCACCGATCCTGCCGTCGAACCAGGCGAATCGGGCGAGCTGTCGTTTCGCCTCCTGAGCTTGGACGGCAACGGCAACCCGATCGACGATGTTGTCGAGGTGGTCAGTGCCTGAACCAAAGCTTCTACCCCCTCCCCCGCGGAACTCCGACCACGAAAGCAGCATGTGGGTGGATGAGCAGATCTGGGGGCACCGCCTCTGGGACTCGCAAAGCCCGTGGCTCATTTTCTTGGAGTTCCTAACCGTCGCCGAGGCCTGCCATCGAGAAGGCCAGTTGCTTGACAACGAAAAGCGACCGTTCTCGCTCAGTTTCCGGCCCAACAAGCGCATGTACTTGCGCAACATCCTCTACAACAATGAGAACATCTTCGAGCTGGCCAAGCGCTACCCCGATGACGCCACCGCATGGCGAGAGTGGTTGGATTGGATGCAGAGCAACGCGCAGGCAGTTCCGGACACCGACTTTTCCTACCTCAAGAAGCGCTTTCGCTCGTTCGACCAGTTCGCGTCCCTGGTAGCGATGATTCGCTCATCCACTATCGAGAGCGGTTCCAACAAGCGGTGGAGCTCGCGCTTCGTCTTTCCGTTTGGGCGCCACGCGATCTACGAGGATCTCAGCGTCGTCGGCGGCACACCGAGCCGCGAGTACATCTACTTCGGGCGTCCCGGCGAGCTCATGTATCAGATGTTGGCTCGCTCTCAGGACGCCGAGCGGCTTCGGCCGCACCTGGCACGCGCGTTCGACAGGAAAGATGCATGCGATCGTCTGTTGGCTCTGATGCAGCCGGACCTGCCTGACGACCTCCAGACGCGTGGCAACAGCTATCTGCCCTACAAGTCACACCCGACCTTTGACGCGCTCGCCCACGACTGGCTCGCTGTCTTTGACCTTGAGTTGCCGCGCTTCGACGCCTATCCGCATCTTGTGACACTGGGCGCGCTTCACCTCGCTCTCTACCAATTGGTGGTGGCCGCCGAGCTCTGCAACGATCGGCGTCCCTCCTTCGTCTGCGAGGTCGTAGCGCCCCGCAAGACTTTGGTTCGCGAACTGTCGGTGATGAGCTATCTACTGAACAACCAGCTCCCGCAGCGGGCCGTGGAGGATCATGTCCGTTCCATCGGCCTCACCGATGCGTGGCGTGCTGCGGCAGCCGATGCGTCGGGATTCGCAGCGTGCCGGGAGCTGATGCGAGAACGTGTTCGATGGCCCCGCGACAAAGACGACTATGACGGGCCCACCGAGCCCGAGGCGTTGCTCTCGGCCCTAAAGCGTGCCGCATTGGCGCGCCACCGCCAGCACGTCGCCAATGTGCATCGGAGCTATGGCGGTGGCGCCGGCCTGGTGTCTCGACGAGGAACCAATCGATTGCGCTATGCGCCTACAGATGAACTCTTGAAGGCGTTGATCCTGGCCAACGTCCCCGTGCGCATGGAGTATGGAGAGTTCTTGGCTGTGCTCTTCGATCGCTATGGCCTCGTGTTCGGCGAGCGCGAAGCATGTCAAGTTCTGAGTTCCGAAGAGTTTGACAAACGCGCATTTCAAGCGAATTCCGCGCGCCTGCAGGGCAGGCTCAAGACGCTTGGGATGTTGCGCCGGCTATCGGATGCTTGCGCATATGTGGAAAACCCGCTCCGGAAGGCAACTCCATGACAGTATCCGAGTTGGTAGGGGCCGTCGCCACCGCGATCCTCCGCGAGGAATTGACACCCGACTCCAACGGCCCTCAGGGGACCAGCCGCTTTGCTCTGAACCTGAACGCCGAACAGACCGCCGCAGTCGCCCACGCGGTACTCACGGATCCTTTCCTGCGCAACAACGTCGACCTCAAGCTCCCCGAGAGCTATGTCGGGAACTATGGTTTGCCTGAAGAGGCCTTGACGACGCGGCCCGCCACCTATTTTCGCAATGCAACGTGCGCAAAGGGCGCCTTTCTCCTGGCCGATGTCGAACACGAAGAAGAGGCGTCCCTCAACGAAATCGCGCGACTGGGCCCGGCGGAGTTGCTGGATCGAATCGACCTGTGGGTCCGTGCCGTGTCCGGGGATCTGCACCTTCCAGACGAACACATCCGCTGGTGGGCAAGAGCACTCACCGGCCTCCGGGATCTTCGCTTGGTCTCGCTCGACCGCTTTGCCACGTACGTTCTCCGCACACGCGACAGCATCAACGCGGACGGGCAACCGCTGCTGTTTGCCCTGGGCGCGGCGCTCCCGGCACTGCGCTTGCCACGCGACACCTGGTTCTTCAACGGCATCAAGGACAAGGCACGTGGCTTCCCCTCAGCTTGGCGCGCTCACTTTGCCACCGCGCAACGGCGCCGCGCCGGCCTCCTGCTGAAGCAAACATCGTCCCAGATCCTCCTCAACGAGGAGGATCTGAACGGCGCGTTTGAGAAGGTTCGCGGCGTTGTTCCAGAAGTGCTCCATTCAGCGATCGAATCATTCATCGCCGCGCCCAGCGGCTGGAATGCAAAAGCCGCCGACTTGGCCGAATGCGAGTGGGAGGAGATCAAGCCGCTTTTCGACGGCCTGCAGCGCGAGAAATTCAACTTGGGCCAGGCGACGATCTCTTTCTACGAGGAGTGCGAGCCAGGCCTGCTCTCGGAGGATGACCGGGACTACTTGAAGCTGCTGGTGGGTCGCAGGACAACCGAATCCAACGAGGACGATGTCTCTTTCTACGAGTCGCACCGAAACGAGCTAAAGGAGGACCGCAAACTCAGGTCTGCGTGGGATCGCTTCGTGTTTGGGCGCCCCATCGAGGCAACCGACTTCTTGGCCGGGCTCGCCTCGGCGCTTCAGCCGCTGTTGAATCGCGCGCCGCTCGGTAGCAATCGCAAACTCAGAATCCGCTGCGACCGCGCCACGAAGCGCGACCTGCGTGAACTCAACGTCGAAGCTGGACTGTATTTTGCACACCGGTATGCCGGCCTGGCACGGCTGTTTGGCGGCGCTGTCAGCTGGGACGTAGGAGACCTGTTCAAGTTCGCAGAACTCGCTGAGGGCTGGCGTGCGGCAGGGAAAGCCACCCTGAACCGGTCCGTTTCAAAGACGGCGTTGCAGCTGAAGTTCGTCCTTGAACTTGAGACGGAGACGGACACCGGTGATGTGCAGGCTTGTTCCGCCCAGCTTGTCTGGCGCTACCAAGCCAACGCGGTGACTTGCCAATTGGCGGGGGATTGGAAACGCTTGGCTCAGCACCCTCTCATTCTCTGTCGGGCTGCCCGCGAGCTTTCCGGCGCCAAGACGCGAGCGACAACCGTCAACCTTGGCGACGTCAAGACGTTTGTTCCCGCCTACGACCGCGACCGCGGCTCGTTCGTTCCGGTTTACAAGCCTGACAGAGACATCGCCAAGCTGTGGCGCGAAAGGGTCGCGCGCGGCTGCGATGACCGCTTCTTGACGAAGCCTGCGGCGGACGCGTTGACCGCTCGATTCGATCAGTTCGAGGTGGCCTATACAACGGCCATCCGCGGATTCGCGGAGCACGGGGCCAGTCACTCAGCGAATCTGGACCAGGCCATTGCCTACACCGCATTGTTAGACACTGTCGTTGCGCACGCAAAGGGCGACCGCAACCGCGAATTGCTGCTCAAGCCGCTCCTGCAGATTGGCGTCGTTCCCGTCGAGGGTGGCGCACCGGCTGCAGTGGTGACGCCGTGGAACCCCTTCCGCTTGGTTTCGATGTGGCGAAAGGCGCGGCTGGCAGCCGATCTGGTTGCCCAACTTGTGGGCGATCGAGAGGTGCTGTTCGGGGACACACGACTGTTCTTCAAGGACCTTGCTCAGGATCTCGCACATCCACTCTATCCAGAACTCGCGGTCGCATGGGGCGCAGATGGCGCGCAGTTGCTGTCGATCAGCGACGTGATGCAGGACTACAGCCTTCACGAGCCGCCGGTCGCGCCGGCGGAGGGCGGCGACGATACGGGCGAGAGCCCCGCAGAAGGGAGTGCGTGCGTACTGGACCTCGTTCGACGCTATCTCGCCCTGCACCCTCATGAGCGCGCGAATATGTCTGTTGTCCTATTCAATTGTGATTCGGCGCGCCTGCCACAGGCCGTTGTGGACAAGTTAGGGCTGTTTCACGACGACGACGAGGACGTGCGATGCCAGGTGCTCCTGCGACACGTCGAAGACGATCGATTGCGCGACGTGTACCGTTCCATCCTCGGCGCCGATACCGGCGCTGACGCTTACAGCGCGAGCGAAGCAACGCAAGATTTCATGGCGCGACTGCGCATCTCGGTCATCGCCGATCAGGCACCGCCACCCGACCCGAAGGATGGTTGTCCCTACGACATCGTGTTCTCGCAAGATGTTATCTCGAGGCACGCCCGGGTCGAGTGGTACGCGGAAATGGCAGATCCCGCCGACATCGGGACGCTGTTGCCATCGAGATGGTCGCGACGACGTACCGCTGCGGCCGACGATCTCAAGTCGGCCGTCTACTTGTGTTGTCCGGTGCAGAGCCCGGAGGGATGGTCCTATCTGACGGCGCTTGCGACGATGTTCCGCGGAGATTGGGACGGCGACACCCATCGGCGGCTACTGCCAGTTCGGCAACTCGACTTCCGAGATGGGCGTACGGCGCGCATCTTTCAAGAAACCCACGATCTCGGGAACTGGGTCGTGAATTTCGACGAACTGCTGGACCGCCGTCAGCTCCTGAACCAGGACGTCCGCATCATCCGCTACAAGCAGTCAGCTACGCAGGGACGCAACGTCGTCATCTCGTCGCGGGCCCCGCTTGGGCTGCTGCGCTCCATGATCCTGAATCGCCTGCGCGGACTGGGCCTCGATCTTTCCGACATCGAACTGCGCAGCTTGGCGGACCGCCTCATCGAGGACGCCAATGATGTATCGGGTGACATCGTCCTGCGTGCAGCAAAACGAGGTGAGAGCGCGAGCGAACTCATTGGGGTAGTCCTGAGTCGCCGACTCATCCGCGATGAGCTGGGAGAAGACCAACTCTTTGGCTGGTATTTTCTGGACGATTACGCGGCGTGGATGGGCCAGCGCGAGGAACAATTGGCCGATCTGCTGGCCATTTGCCCGCATGTCACTCCAGAGGGAATATTGCGGGTAAGAATGGTTATCAGCGAGGCCAAGTACGTTGAACTGGATAGCCTAGCGGCAAAGAAGAAGGAGTCTCAAAGGCAAGTGCGCGATACCGTCCGGCGGATCGACGAAGCTGTATTCGGCGACCCCGAGCGGCTCGACCGGGACTCCTGGCTGTCGCGACTGGCGGACCTGATGCTGGATGGCATTCGTGTGCCGGCAGCCAGTGGCATTGACCTGGGTGTATGGCGCCGCGCGTTGCGTGAGGGGCGATGCGAAATCGAGATCAGGGGCGCCTCGCACGTCTTTGTGCCTACGGCCACTGATGGCGTTGATTGCAGTGACGTGTCAGAAGTATCCGGCATCGGCAATGCATTCCAGGAAATCTTCGGCCGCCCGCTGCTGAAGCGACTCCTCCACGCCTATTGGCGCGGGGAGAACACCCGAGACGTCCGAGTGTCCAATGGTGCAGAACACCTTGCGGCAGAACCGAATTGGCGTCGACCGGGTAGCGGCCTGACATCGACAGCGGCACATCGCTTGATCACGGCGCCTCAGGCGCCGATCCGCTTCTCCAAGCCGTCAATGGAAGCGTCTGACGCGGCATCGCTGGTAAGAGCAGATGAGCCGATCGCCGCGCCGCCAATAGAATCGGCATTGCCTCTCATCGACGGCTGGGCATATCCCGGTGTCTCTCGCCTCCTGTCCGCGACGCCGGACATGCCGGAAGGAGCGGAAGACCGCGAGTGGCTGGCGCGCACGGCTGCCGCCACGAAGAGCGCGCTGCAACAACTCCAACTTCAAGCCAAGCTGACTACCTCGTCGCTGACGCCAAACAGCGCGCTGCTGAGATTCGCTGGCAGTGCCAACCTGACAGTCGATCAGGTTCTACGCAAAAGGTCTGAACTCCTTACGACATTCGGCCTGAACATCATTTCGGTTCGCCCGGAGCCCGGTGCCGTGGTAATCGCCGTGGAGCGCCCAGCGCGACAAACAATCCGAGTTGCAACGCTATGGGCCGATTGGGCCCCGGCGACCGGCGGGTGGGGAAATCAAGACCTGCTCATTGCTGTTCGCGAAAACGACGGCAGCCACCTATTCCTGTCACCTGGTCGAGCACACGCACCCCATACGCTGATTGCCGGCAGCACGGGCAGCGGCAAGTCGGTGCTTGTGCAAAACATCATCCTTGGTATTGCCGCGACAAACACGCCAGAGCAAGCGCGGATCATCTTGATCGATCCGAAGCAAGGCGTCGACTACTTCGCCTTTGAGGGGCTGCCGCACCTTGACGGCGGAATCATCGACTCGCAAGAACGCGCAACCGAGCGGTTAACTGAGCTTGTAGCGGAAATGGATAGGCGCTACGTGCTGTTCAAGCAGACCCGAGTACCGAACCTCGGAGCCTTCAACGCCAAGGTGCCTCCTCAAGAACGACTACCAGTGCTCTGGCTCATTCATGATGAGTTCGCTGAATGGATGTTGACCGATGAGTACAAGGAGGCAGTGTCAAGCATAGTTCAGCGGCTGGGCGTCAAGGCCCGTGCTGCAGGCATCTACCTCGTTTTTGCAGCACAGAGGCCCGATGCCAACGTGATGCCCATGCAGCTTCGCGCGAACTTGGGCAACCGCTTGATACTACGGGTTGACGGCGAAGGAACCTCGGAGATTGCACTGGGGGAACGAGGAGCCGAACGCCTGCTTGGTCGCGGACACCTTCTTGCAAAGCTCGAAGGTGAGCGCGACCTATGTTTTGGCCAAGTGCCGTTTGTGGACCCCGAATTTGCTGATGCCCTTGTAGCAGCGACACAAAGACCGCTTCCTCCTTCGCGTTAGGTATCCAATGTTCGTACTCCTGCGCGAGCATGCGGCCAACATTGCGAACGTGTTGACGCTCCGAGTGAACCCGTCCGTTTGGTTCGGTGTCTGTGATTGGCTCATGGTCGCCGCGTCAGTCGGGAAGGTTGAGCTCAATACGTCCAAGTTCAGTCAGAGCTACGGTTATTGCTCATCTGCGGATGAGTACGATGATGCCCGAGAGGAACTACTTCGCCGCTTCGTCCAGGAGTACTCCGTATTCAGCTTCGTTTGGGGCGCGCTCGAGGCTGCAATCAGCCTGATTAAGCCAGCACGCCACGCGGTGAGGTCAAAGCGCGGGAAGATTCGCGATGCGGCCTACTATCTGCGCCATCACTTCCGAGACAGGCAGGAGATTGTTGGCCTAAGTCAGGAGGTTGGACTCTTCTCCACAGCTGCTCGGGCATGCCTGGGTTCCGCCGCTGTTGATGCACGGCTGTCTGAAGTTGGGGAGTTCGGAGGTGCCGGCGTTGGCCTGTATGCGGTGTATGAACTCCGAAACCAGTTTGCGCATGGAAGCCTAGAGTTTCCTGAGCCAGACGAGGAGAATCGGCCAATCAGCAACCATGCCTCTATGGTTGCACACGCGGGCCGAATTGCCTTGATCCAACTTCAAATGCTACTACTATTGACCCGGCACTTAACTATTGAACTCAAGCCGCATAGCGAACCGGGGCATGTTGGAAGTAGCTCTTGATCCGTTCGGGCTGCCGCTGAACGCTGCTGAGGTGCTTGGCTGCGGCCTTCACGAGTTGCAGCTTGGTGC